>NZ_CP081967.1 GCF_019823065.1 Pseudomonas mosselii | reverse complement strand
TGGGCCTCCTACAGTGCTGTTGCTTGATCGATATCGAGCAAATTTGTCAGATATCGTTCATGAGTCACGCATACCCTAGCTCATATGGTGAGCGATGGGTAGCTCATACTTGCACGTTATCTCTCAAATCTTGTGCGATATCTCTCACCAATGAGCTAGGGGTAGCTCATGGAGGGGGGGTAGCTCATACGGTGAGCTAACCTAGCTCACGGATAATGAGCTAGGGGTAGGTCATAGATAGTGAGCGATGGTCGCTCACGGATCATGATCGGAGGTTCGTGCATACTATGAGCGAGGTGCTGCCCTGCAGGCCGCGTATTACAAGGGCTTGTAGTCGTGGTTCTTATGATCTCCTAACGCTTGCTCCATTTGCATTGGCTGTTAGGGCCTCAAAGTCGCCTGGCCGGCGGCGGCCAGTCGTGAATGGCTGACAGACTCCGGCTTCGCCTGCGCTAGTCAACCATTCCCGACCGGCTCGACTGAAAGCTCGTCACGAATACGCATGACAGTTGTGGTTGAACAGTTGGCATGGCGGGCCGTGGCGCGGATCCCGAGGTTGGCACCCAGCAGCTCGCGCACACGCTTACGCAGATCCTCGTCCACGGGCCGGCCCTTGTACACACCTGCCGCCTTTGCTTTGACGATGCCCTGGTGCTGTCGCTCCCGGCGCTGCTGATAGTCCTTACGGGCAATTGCCGCCATCATGTCGATCATCATGTAGTTGATGGCCGACAGCATGCGATCTGTGAATTCATCGTTGGTGGGCAATGTCATGCCCTGATGGCTGGTCGGCAGATCGATGGCGACGATACGCAAACCTCGCTGGTCTATCGCGCCCTTGAGTTCCCGCCAATCCTGATCACCCATGCGCGATAGTCGATCGATACTCTCCACCAGCAACACATCGCCCCGCCTTGAATCTTTCAATAGCCGGATCAGCTCGGGTCGGTTGGCATGCGAGCCGCTGGCGTTCTCCATGTAACTGGCTGCAATGGCGAGGCCGAAGCCGGCGACGAATGCTTCCAGCTGATCACGGGCGCGGCTAGCGTCTTGATCATCGGTCGAAGCTCGTAGGTAAGCGCGGATGAACATTGGGGATACCGTATCAGTATGGGTGTACTCAAATCAGTGTATCAGAATGGGTGTTTTTTTTGTTTCTGCGCCGAAGGGGTAGGGCAGGGCATATCTGTGCCATATGGGGTATACCCATTTGTGACGATATAGTTTCCCGGTCCCCGAAGTGACGAATGCGAGGGTTGGGCGCCTGGCCAGCCGCCTAGCCCGTGGGCGCAATGTCAGTCAATTCGTCACTTTAGGGACCGGTCCATTCGTCACTCCAGGGACCTGGATCAGCCTTGCAGTTTGCTGAATTCGCGATACAACCGCGCCAAGAGAGGTTGAGCGGCTTCCAACTCGGCCAGTTCTGCCGAGGTAACTTTTCGATGTTCCAAAGCGCTTACCACGGGTGCTGCCAGCTTCTTGGCTTCTTCCTCGCCGAAGTCTTTGACCCATTGGTCATATCCGCCTGGGTATCGGCCCTGTTCTCCGGCCTGACGCAGATCAAACAGCGCCTGGTCATCCTCTTGGTGCGCGTGCTTCAACTGCTCAGTCCATTTCTTTCGGTCTGACAGCTCAGGGCCGAAGATTTCGAGCAGCCGGGTATCGGCCAACGTACGCAGTGAACGGTTGATACCCGCCAAGCTTTCCTGCAATGGCTGCAGCAGCTGGGCGAGATCCTTATCGGTTGGGGTGGTCATGGTTCAACGTCCTTGGTGGTCATGGAATGTGTCTGCCAGTACCGAAGCCGTTCGGCGTCGGCCTCCAGCACGAAGCGATCAATCATTTCGGCAGGTGCGCAGATCTGCGCGCACCGCCAGCCCTCCGGGGTCTGTGTCAGGTAACTGGAATAGATCTTGTCGCGGATGGCCAAGGCGCGCTGCTTGGTAAGTCCGTGCGCATTGGCGACCGCGACAAGGCCCTTGCCTTCGACCAGGATCTCGAAGGCTACGTCGAGGCTGCGTGAGTGCATTTTCGACTTGGTGCGGATCCGCTCGAATTCCTCTCGGGGGATCCGCAGGTCCTGGTCAGGATGCCGGGCGGTCATTCAGAGCCTTTCCATCGCTCGGCCAGCTGCGCACGGGCTTTCTCCAACTCGGCCTTGAGGTAGGTGTTTTCCGAGGTGAGCGTTTCCACCTGTGCTGAAAGCACAGCGTTTGCCTCGCGCAGTTTGCCCAACTGGTCATCGAGCAGGGTTTGCTGGGTCGAGTTCCCCGGTGCGCCTTTTTCGGATCCTTTCTTGGATCCGCCGTTATGTACGCGGAGGGCTTTGGTGTTGCGCAATGTGGTGCGGACCTCCTGGCGGAGATTCAGGTCTTCATTGCCCTCTGCGCGCTCCAATAGATCCGCAGCAGCTTGCGGGTCCAGTTTATCGAGGCGGCTGATATCGTTGACCGTCGAGATATCCGCAGTGATGCCACGAGCGACCGCCTCGCGGCCTGCGCCTTCCTTGGTGACGTTCACCAGATAGGAAAGGCGTTCAGCCACCCAGTTGATCCCTTTGGACCATTCAGCAGCGACCTTCTCCAGGGTGCCGAGCCTGTCCTTGTCTTCCTGCAGGGCAAGTGCCAGTTCCAGCTGAGTGAGGTTTTCGCTGTGAACGTTTTCGGACCGCTGAATGCGCTTCGCTTGAGCATCGGTAAGGTCTTTCACCGTCACTTCGACCAGCACACCCGCAATGATGCACGCCCTATAACGGCGTTCACCGGCAACCATCAGGTACTTGAAGCCTGACTCAGGGTTTGGGTGCGGTCGTATTACGCAGGGTTCGATCTGGCCGTTTACCAGAATGTCGTCCGCCAGTTCCCGTAGCGATTCGTCAGAGAATCCTGGGTTGTCTTGGCTACGGATCTGCTTCACACACTCGATTTCGCCAGGGTTGACCTTTTCAATCAGCGCACCTTCATTGGCCGGGCGCTTTTGAAAGTCAGAAAGCTTTTTGGCCGTCGCCGCAACTGCACGACCAAAGGAGTTTTTCTTCTCCGTCATGATTCAATCCTCACTCCGCAAAGACCTTGCTAAGCACCGCTGCGCAGGCCCGTTTCATTTCTTTACCCGCATCCCGCTGACTCCCGCTGCGAGCTTTACGCCACACAGGGTTGCCGGCTGCCAGAGATTTGTTGATGCAGGGGCGGTGGGTGATTTGTTCGTTGAACATGGCCTCGCCGTGTTCCTCGCGAAGGCTCGGCAAGATCTCCAGTTCTTCGCTTGAGCGGCTATTGATGAGGTTCGGCAAGAAACCTAGGAAACGCAGGCCCGGGTTGTATTGATCCTGCACAGTTTCAATTGTGGCCATCAGCTTCGGCATGCGAGCCAGGGTGAATGCGCTGATGTTGAACGGAGTGACAACTGAATCAGAAGCCGCTAGGGCGGCAATCATGCGGCGCTGCAGGTTCGGCGGAGTATCGATCAAGCAAAGGTCGAACTCGTCATTGAAGCGGTCCAGAGCCTTGGCGAGATTGGTTACAACGTCCAGCTCCATATCATCCACATCCAGCAGCGCTACGTCGGCCTCGATAAGCCAGATGTTGGGCGCAACCTGGCGGGGGACGAAGCCGGCGTGCTCGTCAGTGAAAAGCTGACTGGCCATGAGGTAGGGCGTATCGTCGCCATCCTCGATAGGGGGGAAGAACTGCGACAGGTCGCTTTCGTCCAGGTCGAGTACAAGCACACGTTTACCTTGTTCTGCTGCATAGCAGGCCAGGTGGGCTTCAAGGGTGGTTTTGCCAACGCCACCCTTTTGGTTCGCAACGGCAGTGCGTTTCATGGTGACCTTCCTATGATCTCCGGTGGAGCAGTGGATTGAACGTGGGATCATGCTTGCATCAGTAAACCCCATAGTCAACCCCTAAAAAGGGTTTACTAGATTTTCTCGCATGCGGGAAATTGATAAGGGTCACGGATCAGCGCTGTGGCTTTCTCGCATGCGAGAAAGGTAGGGAAGGGAGTTGCTACACTGCGCGCACGTCAACATGTGTCGTACGGGATGGTTTCCTTGCGTACAGATCCTGTTGGCCAGGGTGGCAGTTCGGGGCGGCTCCCAGCTGCCACCTGACCACCCTCCAAAGCTCGTCCTAGACCGTTCGTCGGGCAATCTGAGCAAAACCTATTTCTCGTTGTCTTCTGCGCGAGGTGTCTCATCCCCGAAACACCTTGTTACCCGGCACGAAGCCGGCGTCCGTGCATTGCAGATGCCAGAAATATGGATATTTCCTTTTCAAATCAAAGACCTATTCAAATCACACCCTTACCAGGCGTTAGCCAGGGGCTTGGCCGTTCGTCGCCGAATGTGATGGATCCGATATTTCTCACAGTGAAACCTTGATTTCGTGAAATGAAAGGCATATCTTAAACCACGAAACACGGATTTCATGGATCAAAACTCGAAAGAGGGAAGAAATGCGAGGTGGGATCTAGAACAAAATCGAAGAGGACTCCAGTATCGCCCCTGTATTTGGCCAAGAGCTGCCCAGGGGAAGAGATGCAGAGCCTAGAGAAGAAAGATCTGGCGGTTTTCGCCGTCGCCCAGCCGGATTACCGAGTGATCCTTAATGAAAGGCAGGATAGCGACGGTCGGAAATGGGAATTAATCATTGAGAGCCCTTCAACGGGACAACGCTTCAACGTAGTAACCTCGTTAGGGAAAACACGGTTATTTAAGAATGCCGATACTGCTATCGACTTCATAAAGGATACCTGCCCTAACAATCCTAATAAGGCAATAACCGTAACGTACGGGGGTTCCCCGTCATGATCAAAGAGGCAATGGTATGCAACTCTCTGCTCGCAAAACTCAACGCAACGTAGGTATCAACGACAAACAAACCTGGCGGACCTGGCTCAAGGACAAAGCCACTGCAACTCTGAAACAAGTTCTCTCGCAAAAGACTCCATCGCACAAGGCATTGATGCGCGATGACTGGATGGCCAAGGCCACCAAGATCGCAGTGTTGGGGTCGCTGTTCTCCTTCGCAATCCTCCCTGAAATCGCCAACGCGGCAATGGATTTCAGCGGCCTGAAAAACCTGGCCAAGGACGTAGTGTCCTTCCTCATCTTTGATATCGGCTACTACCTGGGCATCGCAGCCATTGCGTTCTGCGGCTTCCAGGCCAAGTCGGGGCGCATGTCGTGGGGCCAGTTCGGCTGGGCTGTTGCCGGCGTGTTCCTGGTGTTCTTCTCGCCAAACCTGGTCGATACCATCAAAACCGGTGCGCAAACCGCACTGAAGTGAGGTAAGCGATGGCCGAGTACGACGACCTTGAAGAAGGTGAAGTGCTCGTATTGGCAATGGCCCGGCCTTCAATGGTCGGACCATTCACATTGTCGAGCATTCTTATAAGTCTGATAGCACCCGTGCTGTTAGCACTGTTGATTCGATCACTGTACCCGTTGGGTCTTATCCCAGTCTTGTTTGTCATTTCGTATTGGATATGCAGTAAAGACGTATATCTATTCGGAGTTCTACAGGCAGCAAGTAACTTGAAGGCATCGCGGTTACGCAAACTTTGGGGGTATCGCAGTTATGCGCCTCGTTGATAAAGCATTCAAAAAGCTGACGCGAAATATGGATCTTTCGCTTGGCGTTCAGCATCCAGAAGCTGCGGCATTGGATGATGATGAAATGCTGGTGAGCGCAATGGTGCCGTATGACGTTCACTACGATGACGAAACCGTTATCACCAGCGAGGAAGCGCTGGTTCAAGTCATCAAAGTGGACGGCCTCTTGTTCGACTCGCTTTCCGCCGAGCAGATCAAGCGCTTCGAGCAGCAGCGCAACACTGTGTTCCGCACCATCGCAAGCAGTGACCTGACTGTCTACGTCACGTTCGTGCGCCGCAAGGTGACCGACTTTCCTGATGGCGTAGGCGGTACCTGGTTCTCCCAGCAGTTCAACAAGCGTCTTCGCCAGCGCTACGAGAGCCGTGGTTTCTACATCAACGACATCTACATTTCGTTGGTAAGAAGGCGTTTTCGTGCGGGTATGCCAGGTCTGATGGATCGGGCTATCGCGCTGATGACCGGTACCGAGGCCACTAAGAATGAAGCGGAATCGCTGGATGCGATGGCCGACTCGCTCTACAAGGCCTCCAACCTGGTGCTGCGTAGCCTGGCTGACTACGGTACTCGCCGGCTACGGGTGCAGCGTCATCCTGAGCCGCGTATGGGCCGTATTGATCGTGAAACTGCGTTCAACGCCGTGCAGCGTTTCCAGCTGCAGTGGCATGACTTCAAGGCAACGGTTGGTGATCACGAAGTCTACGAAGCGGAAGCCGTGCATGACTTCCTGGGTGAGGAATTCTGCGAGCTGAGCAGTTTCTTCAACTACCTGATCAACCTCGACAACCGCAAGGTGCCCGTATCGGACCTGCTGATCAGAGAGTCGCTGCCATACGCCCGGCTGAATTTCCGGGTCCTGGCCAACATGTGCGAGATCCGTGGCAGCACCGAGTCGAAAATCGGCGCGATGCTAAGCATGGGCGAATGGCCGCGCCGTACACCGTCGCGCATGCTCGACAAGTTCCTGCAGCAGCCGGTGGAGTTCATCATCACCCAGTCGTTCACCTTCCAGAACCGGATTGAGGCTGAGCAGGGGATGCTGGATGAAACCCGTCGCATGACCGTGGACGACAAGCACAACATTTCTGAGGACGACCAGAAGGAACTGAAACAAGGTATCAGCGACCTCCGCCGTGGCAATGCGGTCAATGGTGCGCATCACCTGACCATTTTCGTGCATGTGCCATCGCTGCCGATGACTACCGAGGCAAACCGGGAGATCAACCGCAAGCGCCTGGATCATGCGGTTGGCCTGGTGGAAGGTTGCTTCGTTGAAATGCTGGTCAAGCCAGTGCGTGAATGGTTCGCTCTGGAAACCTTCTTCTGGTCGCAACTACCGGGCCAGAAAGAAGCGCTGATCGGTCGACGCGGCAAGATCAAGTCCAGCAACTTCGCCGGGTTTGCATCCTTGCACAACTACGCCCGGGGCCGTCGCGATGGCAACCTGTGGGGGCCTGCGATCACCGCCTTTGAGACGGAGAGCTACACGCAATACAACTTCAATTTCCACCGTGAAATGGAAGGCATGGTAGCGGGCCACTTAGGCATGGCGGCTGATACCGGCATGGGTAAAACCACGCTGCTGACCCTGCTGGTTTCCGAGGCAGACAAGGCTGAGCCGCTGGTGTTCTGGTTCGACAACCGCTTTGGGGCAAAGGTGTTCATGAAGGCTATGGGCGGCGTTCACACCACACTTTCCCCGCACAGCAACATGCGCTGGAACCCGCTCAAGCTGCCCGATACGCCGGAGAACCGTGCGTACCTGGTTGATTGGCAAGTACAGATGCGCGAGTGCTACGCCTCGACGCCGACCAGTGCCGAAGACATTACCCGGTTCAAGGCAGCAGTGGAGGAGAACTACGGTCTGCCGCTTGCTGATCGCCGCCTGCGTAATGTGGTCTGGACCTACGGCCAGGGCGAGCTGGCCGACATTATGGCCATCTGGCATGGCGCCAAAGGTGTTACCGGCGCTAATGCGGGTGTGTTCGACAATGCCGAGGACTCCATCGACTTCTCGCAAGCGCGGCACTACTGCTTTGAAATGATGGAGCTGCTCAAGGGGGGGGGAAGCCCGTCCCGAGCTGCCTGTCGTGATGAGCTACCCGCTGCATCGGATCGAGCAGGCCATGAATGGCCGCCCGTTCATCCTGGTGCTGGAAGAAGGCCAGAACCTGGTCAAGAACGAGTTTTGGCGCAAGAAAATCGACAACTTCATCATGCAGATCCGCCGTAAGAACGGGCTGATTATCTTCGTGACGCCGGATGCCAAGTATTTCCGCAGCGAAACGGACTCCATCGATAAGCAGACCGTCACCAAGATCTACCTGGCCAGCGACCAGGTGAAAGATGAAGACCATGAAAACCTGACGGTGGCCGAGCGGGAATGGCTACGCAAGCTCAACCCGAAGGAACACAAATTCTTGATCCGTCGTGGTCGGGAATCGGTGCGGGCTTGTTTCGATCTCTCGTCGGATAACCCTGATGAGGACCTGTCCGACTTTATCCCGGTCCTGTCCTCGAATGACGTTGGTGTCGCCCTGATGGATCAGATCATCGAGCGCCTTGGCACCGACGATCCAGCGGTCTGGGTACCTGTGTTCATGCAGGAAGCCAAGGCCAAAAACACCCACAACTTGAAGGCGGTTCGATGATGACAACTATCAAGAAACTCGGCTTGGCAGTCGCCGTATCCATGGCCATTAGTGGCCAAGCGCACGCAGTCGGTGTGCCGACTGGTGACGCCGGCACCTGGGCGGCTCTGGCGCAGAACCTGGCTGTGCTGCAGCAGCAGTACCAGACGCTGAAAGACCAGTACGAGACGCAGGGCAACATCCTGAACAACCTGCAGGGTGCTTACGGTCGTGGCGCGATTGGCCTGAACGAGTCGATTAACTCGGCCTCGGTCGTACCTGGCTCTTGGCAAGAGGTGGTGTCTCGGCAGAACAGCGGCGCTTACGGAAGCAAGCAGAGCTACTACGAGCAGTTGATCAACACGTTGCCGCAGGAGCTGTTCACCGCACCGGAAAGCAATCGTGCCAAGGACTACCAGCTCAGTTCTAACTCGGTTGTGGCTGCGCTGTCCGCAGGTGATGCGCTTTACAGCGAAGTGCAGGTCCATCTGAACAACTTGGCCACCCTGTCCCAGCAAGTGGACCTGACGACCAACGCCAAGGATGCTGCCGACCTGCAGAACCGCATCGCCACTGAAAACGGCATGTTGACCTCGGCCCAATCGAAGCTGCAGGCCCTGAACATGAACCTGCAAGCGAACCTGGCCAACCAGGAAAACCAGGCTACGGCACAGAACGAACAGTTCTTCCGCTGGAAAGACGAAAACTGATTCTCGCATGCGAGAAAGGAGAACCCTATGAATGCGCTCTGGCTGATCCTCAAGGTAATCACCTTCCCGGCTTGGGGGCCGCTCTGGCTGACCTGGAAGCTTGGCAAGTTCCTGCTGGTCCTGGTGCTGGTGTCTGCCGCCTCGGGTTGCGTTACCAACAGCGGCACCATCGACAAGTCGCCATGCGCCTGTGAATTCACCCCATTTGTCATCCAGCACAAGGAGTCCCGCAATGCGTAAGTTCTTCACCCTGACCAACATCATCTGCGTGGGCGTGGTCGGCTTTGCGGCGGCGTCGATCATCTACGTCAATGTCACCAACATCAATTTCAGCTCTACGCCGGAGGACGAAGCGGCGCCGGTAGTCGAGGTGCAAACCGGCAATCCTTTGCTGAAAGCAACCAAAGACGATGTAGCAGGCTGGTTCCCTGGCACCTGCTTTGCCGAGATCTACATGCAAAACCCGTCGTACAACGGCGGTCTGGTGAAAGGCTGCATCGACAAAACCGCGCAGGAGATCAAGGCCCAAACCGGAGCTGCCTTGAGTGCTGAGGACTTCCGGTCGCCCGAAGTGATCTCCCACTTCAAGACCGTATACGGGGCCGGGAATCCATGGCGCAGCTGACGTTACAAGGCCTGGTTGGGGCCACTGATGAAGTAACCACTTCCTTTGTCAGTGAGGTCTTCCCCAACCTGGCCAGCATGGTAGAGCCGCTGGTATGGACTCTGGCGGTGGGCTACTGGGTCGCTTTGGGTCTGCAGATGTACAACGGCCATGTTTCAGTCAAAGGCTGGGATATCGTCAAGCGGGCCATGTTGACCGCCCTGGTGTTTACCTGCCTGAACTGGTCCGCAGGCGGGACGGTTCTTTATCAGGCCTGGGGCGCTTGGACCGAAAGTATCGCGTCAAAGATCATGAGCGGCGGCGTAAGCACGAACTCCATGCTCGATGCGCTTTACGTCGATATTGGCAAGGTCGCCAGTACGCTGATGAATGTCAGCTGGCGGCAGGCAGCGATGATCTTGATGGGGACCGGCCTGTTTGTGCTGAACTGCATCCTGTTTATCGCGGCTGTGCTGAACATGCTGATTGCCAAGTTTGGTGCAGCAATCGTCATGGCGATACTACCGATCATGATTGGCTTTATCTTCTTTGATGCGGTGCGCCAGTGGGCAATGAACTGGTTTAGCAAGATGCTGAACTTCTCATTGATCTACATCCTGTCGATTGCTGTTGTCCGTTTTGGTTATTCCGTGTTCGGGGATGCAATCAAAGAAGTGGCCGCAACGGCAACTGTTACAGATGCCGCCCTGATCACTGCGCAGCAATGGGGCCAGTTGGTGATTGTTGAGGGTGTCATGATCATTTGCATGCTGCAGGTGCGCGGTTGGGCAGCAGCATTGTCATCGGGCGCGGCTGTTGGTGGTTCATCGCTGGTGCTGATGGCACTGCGTACTTTAGGGGTTCGTAAATAATGGACAAACAAGACAAGCAATTTGATAAGGCTGAAAAAGCCCGTCGTAAGCGTGAAGTCGAGGGCAACAAGACTCGCCAAGAGCGTAACCGTTCGCTGTTTTTCCAGGGGGTGCAGGCAGCTGTGATCTTGGGCCTTGGATTCGCCGTGGCAAGCTTGGCGAATTCCAAGACCTACATTCCGGTCGTCACGGTACTAGGAGCTGACGGCGAGGTCCTGAAACAGCGCGTCATCGACCAGGACAACGTTGATCAGGAACAAGCGATCATCGAGAAAACCCTATTCGACATGATCCGCGCATGTGAAACCTTTGACCCCAAACGTAAGCAGCAGTTGTCCGATACCTGCCATACCTACCAGACGCAGCAAGTTGCCCGGGAGTATGAGGAAGTCACCAACCCGGAAAACCCGCAGAACCCCTATGTTCTGCTGGGTGAAAACGATTGGATCGAAGGGCAGCCGTACTTGATGAATAAAGTTGGCGATGAATACCAAGTTTCCTTCAAGTCAATTACCCATAAATGGGGTGACAAGGAACCGGTTGAACGTCGTTACCTTGCAACCATCAAGATTGCGCATACTTTGGTACCCCGTGCCCTTGGGGATCGCTGGGAAAACCCTTTTGGCACGCTGGCCACTGTGTATCGCAAGAGCGAAGAACTGAGCCGCCGGTAATTCGCTGAACTGACAAGGAAACTAATCATGAAAAAACAGTTTGTTTTGCCGACTGCTATTGCTTTGAGTTTGTCTCTTTGCGCATTTAGCACCCATGCCGCAAAGTTGCCGAAGCCGCTTTCCAGTGATAATCGCGTAAAACAAGTGCCGTACGATCCCAACCAGGTTTATGAGTTGGTGGGCACTTATGGCTACCAGACTTCCATCGAGTTTGAAGCTGATGAAATGGTGAAGGTCGTGGCCCTGGGCGACACCATCGCCTGGCAGAGCATGCCATTTCGCAACCGTGTGTTTCTCAAGCCGGTAGAAGACAACGCCGACACCAACATGACGGTGATCACCTCCAAGCGTACCTACTACTTCCAGCTGAACAGCACCAAGGTCAAGTCGGGCCAGTCGTACCTGGTGCGATTCGTTTACCCGAACGCTCGCATCACCTCGTACAACCCCGAGGGGGAAACCCCTGCTGGCAGTACCCCGGTCACCAGCTCGGGCACTCCGGCATCGCCGAACATCAATTACGGCTACTCGGGGGACAAGGAAGCCATCGGCGTGCAGGGCGTGATGGACGACGGTCAGTTCACCAAGTTCCTGATCAAGAAAGGCGCCGATCTGCCGCAGTTCTACCGCGTACTGCCGGATGGTACCGAGGCGATGGTCGATGCTCGCCGTGAAGGTGAGTACATGGTCGTCAAGCGCCTGGCCAGCATGTTCGTCTTGCGCAGTGGTAATGCCTACGTCTGCGTTGAAAACCTGGCCAATCCCTACAAGCGCACCGTAACCCGTGGTGCCCGTGACGGCGGGGGGGCATAAAGATGGCCACCGAACCTACTCAACCTCAAGAAAAGACCCGTGACGAAGAGATCCGCGAGTGGAACGAGTCCAACTCGATGCTCAAGGGCAAGGCAGGCAACAGCAAGCGCAGTGGTATTGCCATTGCGGTAGCCGCAGTGGTCGCCTGTGGCTTCGCGTACATGGTTACCCATGGCGATGACGAAACCGAAAATAAAGACACGCTGAAAAAAGAAGAACTGGTCGCGGCCAGCCCGCGCAAAGTGATGGATCCGCCACCTCGTCGGGAGGCTGCGAAGGTCGCGCCGGTGAGCAATGAGCCGGGCGCGCCGGCAGATACGCCACGTTCGGTCGTTGACCGGCAGCAGCAAGGCGCCGTGAGCGATGAAGAACGACGCCGGCAGCAGCTGGAAATGCAGGCCCAACTGGAGCGGGAGAAAATGCTCGCGGCACGGCAGCGCTCGGCCATTTTCGCGACGGCCAAAGACGAAGGTTTTGACCAAGGGGCAGGGCAGGGCGCCGATGGCCAGCAGGCCAACGGTGGCTCTCTACTGGGTGGCGGTGGTCGTTCTTCACAAGGCCCGATGAATGCAAACGATGCTTTCGCCGCGTCTACCTACAGCGATAGCGTGCCGTTCACCGAAGCCCGTGTGATGGAGAACCTGGGATACAAAGTGCTGCAGGGGGCTGTCATCGAGGCAACCCTGCAGCCCCGCGCTCAAAGCCAACTGCCTGGTCAAATCTGCGCGTCGATTGCACAGGATGTATACGCCGCCGAAGGGCGCCGGGTAATGCTCCCGTGGGGTTCCTTGGTGTGTGGGAGCTACAACGCCAGCTTGAAGCCGGGCCAAGAGCGCTTGTTTACCATCTGGAACTTTGTGCGAATCCCGCGCCTGGACGGGCGCCCTCCGATGGAAATCCCGCTCAACAGTGCCGGTACCGACCAGTTGGGTACCGCTGGCCAGGGTGGCGTGGTCGACAACCACTGGGCGCAGATTTTCGGTGTCGCGGCTGCGGTATCGATCATCGGCGCCGGGGCCTCGAACAGCGGTGTTTCGTCGAGCGATCAGGAGAATTCCTCGTCCCGCTACCGCAGCGAAGTACAGGAAGCCGCCGCCGATTCGGCACAGACCATTTTGGGCCGCTACGCCAACATTCAGCCGACCGTGACTGTCCCGCATGGCTCGCGTGTCGTGATTTATCTGCAGCGCGACCTGGACTTTACCAAGGCATTCGCCAAGCAGGCCGAACGCGCCGAAAGCGGCGGCGTTACCTTCATCAACTGAGGACCGGATATGTCTGAGATTGCATCCTTTCGCACAAAACTGGGTCCGCTTGCTGGCATGTTGGATGACCCGGAAGTGACAGAGATCGCTATCAACGGTCCAGACAACGTATGGGCCGGCTACCGCAGTAGCCGGTTCATGCGTCCGGTTCCGGTTCAAGGTGTAACGCTCCCCCTGATCAAATCGCTGGCCAGCCTGATTGCCG
Organism: Pseudomonas mosselii; assembly: GCF_019823065.1. NCBI lineage: Bacteria > Pseudomonadati > Pseudomonadota > Gammaproteobacteria > Pseudomonadales > Pseudomonadaceae > Pseudomonas > Pseudomonas mosselii. The sequence continues at coordinate 52,087 of NZ_CP081967.1, read as the reverse complement.
CCCACACTGACCAGGAAGTGAGCGCCTACACGCCAATCCTGTCGGGGCGTATCCCAATCAATCTGGACGACAACGTCCCGGACAACGAGCGGGGCGACTACCGCGTCCAGATCGTCCTGGCCCCGGCTGTTGAGCAGCACATCGGCGGTATCGTCTGTATCCGTAAACCAGGGCGGAAGCAAATTACCCTCGATCAATACGAGGCTTCCGGTGCTTTCGACTTCATCAACCAGCCACGTGATCATGGCCAGTACAGCGATGATCACCTGGTTGAACTGTATCGGGCCAAGCGCTGGAAAGAGTTCTTCAAGGGCATCGTCAAGGCGCGCAAGAACATCATGGTTTCTGCCGGTACCAATGCCGGCAAAACCACTTTCCTCAACGAGTTGCTGCAGCATGTGGACGGCAACAATGGCGAGCGAGTAATCACCATTGAGGACACCCGCGAACTGCGCCCAGCGGGCGGGAACGTGGTGAACCTGATCTATTCGCGAGGTGGCCAGGGCAAGGCCCGTGTCACGCCATTCGATCACCTGGAATCGATTCTTCGTCTGACCCCTGACCGGGCAATTATGGGCGAGCTGCGTGGCGGCGAGGCGTTCCCCTTCCTTGAACTGATGAACACCGGTCACAGCGGCACGATGAGTTCTATCCACGCCGACTCGCCGGATCTCATGTTCGACCGCCTGGCATCAATGGCATCGCGTGGCGGTGCTGACATGAGCAAAAACCAGCTGATCGAGTTCTCCCGGCATCTGATCGATGTCGTTATCCAGTGGGAATACGGCTTCGATGGCCGACGCATCATCACGGAGGTTCACTATGCGAAAGCTGCCTAAGTTCACCCTGGCGCTGCTGGCCAGTGTCTGCGCGTCTGCCATGGTTCATGCCGAAGATGCACAGCCGACCCGGTTTTCCGAACTTGCCGCCAAGTGCGCGCCGACCGTTCACCCGTCCACGCTCAAGGCGTTGATCGGCAACGAGTCTACCTTCAACCCTTACGCAATCGGCGTGGTTGGCACTCACCTGCAGCGGCAACCTCAGTCCTTGAGCGAAGCCATCGCCACTGCCGAGCAGTTGGAACGGGACGGCAAGCGTTATGCCATGGGCCTTGGCCAGTTGCTAGTCACCAACATGCGTGCACGCGGGCTGAGCTATCAGGATGTGTTCGAGCCATGCCGCAACCTGCAGGCCATCAGCAACTTGCTGGTGGAGTATTACAAGCAGGCGCTTACGACCAGTAGTGACAAGCAAGAGGCGCTGTTGAAGGCCTTTTCGATGTACTACAGCGGCAACGAGCTGCGTGGCTTCCGCCCGGATCGACCTGGCGAAATGTCTTACGTCGAGAAAGTGGTTCACCGCGCCCTGAACCCCACTGCTGAGGATCCGATTGTGCCGGCTGTAGAGGGTGCAGAAGGCGCTGAGCCGATTTCCGTGGTTGCAGCTAGCTCCCCTGCCCGAAAAGCGCCGCAGCGCGCTCGTAGGGCCTCTGAACAGCAGGAAGGTCCATGGCTGACCTTCACTGACGACAATGGCCAAGCCGTTGCTGCCGCGAAGACTGAGACTGCCAGCAAGCCGCAGATCCAAGTCCACCTCAACACCGATGCCGAGGCTGATATTCCGAAGCGGGAATTCAAGCGCTTCGATCAGCCTGCGCCACAACACTTTGAACAAGCCGAGGCGCAGCCTGTTGCCGAACAGCAGCAAGCCACCCCGTCATTTGTCCAGATCATCAATTGATTTCTCGCACGCGAGAAAAGGAGTTCGTATGCGCACCCCAATCATGACTTTCCTCGCTGCGCTGGCATTTGCCGGTACCGTGCAGGCGAATGAATTGCCGCAGCCACCAACTAATTACGACTACGGCTCTAAAAGCGATTCAGAAGCTTGTGGGGCCACCCTGTGTCTGCTGGGCATGATCCGCGACGGTGATTGTGACAAGTACGTCACCAAGTACTTCAGCATCATTCGAACGAAAAAAGGAAAATTCAGCCCGTCCAGAACTGCCGAAGCTCGGGGTGACTTTGTTGCCCAGTGCGCTGAGGACCAGGACCGTGCTAAAGCGGCCAATGACAAATGGGGGACCGTACAACGTGGCTTCTAAGTTCACTGCAGTAAGGTCCCTTTCCTTGGCCGTAGCGATGGTGGCCAGCTCCCTGGTTTGGGCTGACCAGGCGCCTGCTTCGTCGGAGCCTGCAGCCGCACCGCTATTGGTCGATGGCGCGCGCCGCATTGAAGTCGGCTTCTCGCCAGAAGGCTCGGCACAGGATCTAGTACTGCGCACCATTGGCGCGGCCAAAAGCTCGATTCGCCTTTCGGCGTACATGCTGACCAGCCCCGATGTGACCAAGGCCTTGATCTCGGCCAAACAGCGCGGTGTCGATGTGGCGGTGGTGGCTGACCATCAAGGCAATCTGCAAGGTGGCGCTGCCCGCGCTGGCCAACATGCGCTGACATTGCTGGCCCGTGCCGGCATCCCAACCCGTACGGTGAAGGCCTACGCGATCCACCATGACAAGTTCATGGTGATTGACGGCAAGGCAGTTGAAACCGGCAGCTACAACTACACCGCTGCAGCTGCCAGAAACAATAGTGAGAACGCACTGGTCGTCTGGAACGACGCCGATCTCGCTGAGCAGTACCTGAACCACTGGCAGAGCCGGTGGGAGAAGGGCCAAGCATTCAAACCAAGCTACTGAGAGGGCACGCACATGGACAAGCAAACTGATCAGACCACCACTTACCAGCTGTTCCAAAAGGGCAGGGAACCGGAAACGTTCACCGACGCAAAGCTGGCGGGCGCAGCCTGGTTCAAGGCCGAGCTTTCCGACAAATCCGTGATGACTGTTCAACAGGGCGGGCAAGCCGCTCGTGTCTTTGCGCAGGTTGGCAAGGAGGGCACGCAGTATTACAAGGATCTGCCGTTCGACAATATGCCAGGCGCTGCAGACTTCAAAGCCTCGTTCAAGGATGCGCTGGAGCTGCGCAAGGCTGAGCAATCCGGCGCGGCCTCTGGTAAACCCGGTGAAGCGATGGCAATGGCCAAGCCAATGGATATGCCGGCCATCAAGGCAGCTGAGCAGGGCAAGACCTACGACGGCAAGATAGTCGCCTTCCACAATAACCAGGTGATTCAGGCCGTCAGTGACGGACAGAAGACTATCCATATTGCCCATGAGCGAGCGGCCTTGAGCAGTGCCAAGGCTGGGTTGTTGCACCAGGGCAAGGATCTGTCGATCCGTTACCCGTTCTCGGGCGTTGGCATCGTGCAAGAACGCCAGCTGCAGCACGAACTAAAAACCCCCTCACACCAACCGAAAGGCTACGGCGGCAAAGGTTTTTGAGTAGTAGCTGAAAAAGGAGAAAGGAGCCGGTAGGCTCCTTTCTTTTTGCCCGATATTCGATATGACTCATGACGAAATCGATCAGCTGCTGTGGCCATTCGAGCCGCTATTCGGTCGCTGGTCGGACGCACAGATCGCCACTGCAGCGGGTGTTAGCATCCACGCGGTGGCAGGACGGCGCCGACGCCTTGGCATTGGGAGCCATCTGCAGGCCTATGACTCCATCTTGGGTCTGTTCACGGATGAGCATGTGGCCCAGCTGGCAGGGGTGGCCAAGCAAACGATAACGGTCAGGCGGTCATCCCTGGGCATTCCGTCGCACCGTGACCAGCAGACCAATCCGCTCGAAGTGTTCGATCCCCTGCTAGGGGTGTTGAGCGATGCAGCGATTGCTCAACTCGCCGGCAGAAGTCCAAGTGCAGTCCTCAAGCGCCGGCGTAAACTTGGAATCACCACGTACCGTCCACGTTCCGATACCCCGCCACTGAAAACCCCGCACAAGGCGGGGCATAGTGGGAAGCTGGCCAGCACCACCAAAAGCGTTTGACTCACATCCTGGGATGCCCGCTGCTCGGGCCTTCCAAGCGAGTACGTTGCTTGCGCTCCAGCGCCTGGCCGTCCGCAACATTCCGCGGTTGAATCGACTCCCTACGCTGCCGCTCGCGTTCCTGCTGCAGCGACAACGCCGTGGTTTTGTCGTAGCGCTTGGCGATTGCTGCCGGCAGACCTTTGATTGAGTCTGCATAGACGCGGGCTTCATGCCGTGCCCGGCTGATGGCCACATACCAAAGGTTCTGCGAGGTGGTGCGGCTCTTGGTGTTGAGCGAGATCATGACGCGATCATTGGTCAGACCCTGAGCGCTGTGGACGGTCGCGGAATAGGCATGTTCCAGGTGCAACGGCTTGTTGGTCGGCAAGCTCACGGTGCGTTCGGGCTGGCCGTTGATCTCCTTGAGCGAAGCCAGCTGCACCACGCCGCCCTCGATGCTGACTACGCGCATGCGGTCGCCGTTGGTGAGGTCCAGCTTGGGATCCTGGCGGTTGATGCGAATGAGGTCACCCACAGACAGCTCGGGTTTCTCCAGCTTGTAGACACTGAGCTTGGTGGCCTGTCTCGGGTTGAACTCGTATCGGTTGCCGCTACGGTCCTTGACCACAAGCACATTACCCGGCAGCGCCTGGTCGACCACATACAGCTCACCTCGTACCAGGCCAGCCCGTTTATAGTCCTTTTCCGGCTGAATGATCATGCCCTGCTTGTAGCTGGGGGCGTACCGACGTTCTGCGTCGGTGGAATCGACACGGTTCAACGTTTCGAACTGTTTACCCTTCCCCAGCAGCCCGAGTGCCTGGCGGGCCATCTGGTTGATTTCCTTCCGGTCCTTGTTGGTGCCGGCAACGATCAATACCTCTTTGCGTTGGTCGGGCGTCAGTGCCATGTAGTCGCGGACAATGGCCTGGTGCCGCTCAGTGGCCGTTCGCAATTCTTCAACGTGTTTCAGGTGATCCAGGGACTTGGTGGGCTTCCCCTCGGCCGCATGCTGCACTGCCAGTTTCAACTCGGGATCCTTCTGCCGCTGGATCTCCTTGATACGTGCGGTCTGCATGCCGTTTTGCTGCAGCTGAGCAAATGGCTTGCCTGCCTCGATGGCCTCGGTTTGCTTGGTGTCACCCAGCTGGATCAAGCGGGCGCCGGATTGCTCGATCTCCCGCATCAGCCGTTCCATCTGGCGGGCGCCCACCACGCCGGCCTCATCGAGAATAACGATGGTCTTGGCATCCAATCCCTTGTTCTTGGTGTGGAAGAAGCTGGCCAGCGTGTGCGCATCCAACCCTTCGTTCTTCAAGGCGGTGACCTGGTTGCCGTACGGTGCCAGGGCAACAACTCTGTACCCTGATCCCGGTTGGGAATCCCGGCTGGCCATCGCGGCGTTCACGGAATCGATCAGTTTGACGGCACGGTCTACCGAGTAGGTTTTGCCGGTACCGGCATCACCCTGGATGCCTACAAATCGATTGTTGGTGCTGACGATCACCTCAACGGCTTGGTATTGGCCAGCCGACAAGGTGGACCCTTCCAGCGCCTTGGCCACCTGTTCCTTGGTCATCAACGGGGTGACCTGGCCACGGCCTGTCCGCTCGATAGCCAGAATGGCTTTCTCGCGCTTCAAGGCCTTCTGCGTCGTATAGCGCTTTTCTGCAGGCTCTAGCGAACCGCGCTTGATAGCCTTGTCTACATACTGACGGGCCTGTTTCTCACTCCAGCCTTTCAGCTCCTGCAGGTGTGCCCGCCAGCCAGCAGGCGACAGTACCGGCGAATCTAAGTCGCCGTTGGGCATGCGGTAGGTCGGCGGAGATTCGATAAGCGTCCCTTGCTTGACCAGGCGCTTGATTTCCTCGTTTACCTGATCAGGGGTAGCAAGGCCGACCGCACGTCGCAAGGCGACGGTGCGCAGGTCATTTTCCCCTACCACTTGCTCACGTTCGGTCAGGTGATTGATGGCGTACTGGACAACGGCCTGCCCTGGCGTGATGCCCTCGGGCAGGCTGTATTCTGCAGGGCTGCCCTTGCGAGGCGCGTATTCGCGATTGTCCAGGTGGCTGCGAGCGCCAAAATCAATGCCCAGCTCGCGAGCTTTGGTTACCCAATATTCTTTGACCAGGTGGCGGTCGCGCTCGTCCTTGCGTGGCCGTGTGGCCATCGCAATGATCTGCTTTTCGAGCGGGGTGGCATCGGCGCGGGTTTTTCCGTCCTTGGCCAGCGCGTCCTCGATCACTTTGGAACGACTGGAAAACGCCTCGATCTGGTCACGCGATATGTGGGCCAGCTCGAAGTTGCCCTGGTTATCCAGAACCCGGATCTCATATCCCAGCGCACGCAGTTCCTGGGCAAGGATGCCCTTGTACATGGCATCGACTTGCGGCTGGATCTTGTAGATATCGTCGTTGCGCAAAGCGCGCCATTTGCCATCCGACCGCCTGGTCATGTTCATGACCACGGCATGCGTGTGCATCTGCGGATCCTTGGCCCGGCTCATTTCATGACGAAACTTGCCTATCACCAAGTTGCCCGAGCGCTCGAGCATGGTTTTGCCGTTCACCTTCAATCGTGTTTGGGCCAGGCGCTCGACTTCCTCCATGCTCTTGGTCACTGCGCGGTCGTGTGCTGCCATCACATCCTTGTCGCCGGCGATCAGCGCCTGCATTGAGACGGACTTAGGAGCCGAGAACGTTAGGTCTAAGCCCATGCGACGGGAGCCTGTTTCCTTGTCGAAGGTCTTAGCCATTCGTTCGCCATTCGGGAGCTTTCCATCGAACAGACGGGCCAGCTCCTTCTGGTCGATAGGCCCCTCCAAACCCAGCAACTCGGCACCGATACCTTGCCACTCGCCGGGGGCTTCCTTGGCGTAGTAGTCATCGGCGTTGGAAAAGTAGCCTGCCGCCGCGTACTGGTTGTCACCCTTGATCAGCGTCACGTTGAACATCGCTTACCTCGTCAAGCTGCTTGGCCAATGACGATTGCCGGCGCCCGCTCTTTGTAATCGACGTAAGGCGTCTTGATCTTGGTAATGGGGAAGTCCTCGGCAAACTTGACGTAGGCTTCCAAGTCATTGAGGTTCGAGATCTCCGAATCCATCACGACCGGTTCCAGCTTGATTTCCTCGGCCCTCGTCATGCGCCCTGCAGTCCAAGACTTGCGGAAGCGCTTGACCTCCTGATTGCCCAAGATTTCCTTGGCCATTTCGGCGTTCTTGGCGTTTGCCGCCGCCAGAATGACGTAGTTACGAAAGCACGACAGCAGCGTGTCCGCGTCGTCCCGGCCATAACTTGCGTTGAGCTGGGACCAGTCTTGCAGACTGCCGACCATGCGCAGGCCATGTTTCCGGCCCTTGGTCGCAGCGGGAACGAAACTCTCCAATTTACCGAGCGATTGCAGCTCATCGAGAAACAGCCACAGACGTTTACCGGTCATTGGCTCGGAGCTGAGGATGGTTGCGCAGATGGTATCGATCCAGGTGGCCACCAGCGGGCGCATGGTGTCGCGCATATCCTCCCGCCAGGTAATGAACAGGTTGCCGGCGTCGGGATCATTCACCCAGCGATAAATCGAAAAGTCACCTTTACCCATGTAGCGAAGAGGGCGGATGTACTTGTTCATCATGAACTGGATGCTTGCGATGGCTTTCTCCGCGTTGTCACGGAAATAGCCTTCGGAGTCGGTGTTCGCCAAGAACGCCCGGATGGTGTCGCCATCTTCGCGAACCAGAAGGTTGACCAGCGTATCTTGGTTGGCGTTGTTCGTTTCCATCAGCTTGCGCATGGTGTCGGACAGTACGTCCCGAGCGTAGGCACACCACTGCTCGTCGCTGGGGTCTACCTGCGGCGGAATGATCGATTTAGCCATGCGGTTGAAATCGTGAACGCCACGGATCTCGTTGAAGATGGTCCAGCCTGCAGAGCGCGCATCAAAGGGATTGAGAATGTAGTCGCCCTTGAAACTGAACTTGGAGTAAAAGGTCCCGTTGGGATCGACCACGGCCATGCGGTCGTTGCGCCGTAATGCCGATGCGATCATGCCTTCCATGGTCACGGACTTACCGGCACCGATGGACGCGCAGATCATGGTGTTGCGGTCTTCTAGGTGCAGCGGCATCGGCAGCTTGCCGACCATGATTGGCTTGGCATTCTCCAACCCCTTTTTGCGGCGCTCACGGTTGGTCTTGGCATTGCGAGCGTTGACCTTGCGCTCCACGAAATGCCAGTTACGAATCCGAGAACCACGCAGCCATTGCTGGAACCGTTCGCCTCTGAACCCGTCGTCGCAGTATTCGTACAGGTAGTAACACAAGCCTGCAGCAACAACCGAGGTGGCAATGGTGGCACCCAGCACTAGAGGTTCGTGCCAGCCGTTGTGCAGTGTTTCTTTGAACGCTGCAGGGAACGGCGCCAGTGGCAGCTGAGCCAGCTGGGTGCCGGCCAACCAGCCAGCGATCGGCAAACCAAAGCCCGCTGTCATAGCGGCGGAATCAACCTCTTGTTTGTGCATCAGTCCTCTCCTGATAGACGTTCAATGTCCTCGGCCAGGTCGGGCAAAAGTGCTGCGAGTGCATCCTCGCTGCTGACCAGGTGCTTGAGATGAGCGCGCAGCTCATTGACCTTGCCCTGTGCCGTTCCTTGACGCAGCAGATAGACCACGATGGCCTGAATGGTTCTGCTCCGTGCCTGTTCCTGGGTGATGGTTTCGAGCAAGCCAAGGATCTGTTGCTGCTCGGCCCAGCTGTCCATATCCACCTGCCGGCCACCTTTGTCTGTGGCCAGCACCCGGTCGCGGATGTAGCTCGATAGGTGCTTATAGCCAGCGAGTGCCGCCGCTTCTTCAACCCTGGACAGCTGCTCGTCGTTGAATCGAATGGGTACTGTTTTGCCCACGTTGCTCCCTCAAATGCACCTTGAAAATTGGGGTTTGACATGCCCAAAGGTAACGCACATTCGCTGTAATGCAAATGTATCACACAAAAACCTTGATTTATCTGCACTGCAAGCATACTTTGTAATACAAACGTATCACGTAGTAAATTCTGGAAAAGCGGCTCAGGCTCAAGGCTGACGCGGCTTCCACCTCCCGCCAGGGAGGTGCGTGTTGTGTATTGAGATTTTGACCCTGTTAAGGGTCGAAATTGATGCTCTTGTTAAGGGCGTTTTTAGTGCCTAGGCCGAAGGCCGTAGCGAGCGGAGGACAAGGGTAGGCAGAAAGGGTGCTGTATGGCTGTAGATTGAGTGCAGAAGGGGTATAGCTTGACTACAGGTAGGGGGTGAGTAGGATACAGGGTAAATGCAATATGGGTGCAGGTAGGGTGCAAAATGGCAGGCAAGGATATCGAGAAGGCACTGATGGCGGTTGAGCCAGTGACAAAGGCAGCGAAAATACGCAAGGTCATGCCAGTGATCGAGAAGCAGCTGAGGGCAGGTGTACGACGCCAGGCGATTCTGGATGTGCTCAAGGAGCAAGGTATCGAGGTCAGTATGGATACGCTCAAGAGCTACCTGTACCGATACCGCAAGGCCCAACGTGGAAACCAGGCAAAGACTGCAAGCCCAGCACCAGTGCCGCAACATTTTGAGGAACCAGCGCGGCAGGTCGAGCCGGAACAGGAAGGAGGTGTATCGTACGATACAGAACCGAGCCATGACGCGGACGAACGGCCCCATTTGGGGCCGGCTGAGTTGAGCAGGCTCATGAATCCCGGGGACGATCAAAACGCCTCGGACTTGGATCGATATGAAAGCGCAGCGCGCAGCAGAAGGAAACGCACATGAGAACCGTCACCGTGAATTTCACCGGCAACTCCGGAAAAACCACACTCTCCGATAACCTGCTTTGGCCCCGTATCGGCGGTCTGCGGTTTGCAATTGAAACCATCAACGCCGGTGCGTCGGACACCGCAGCCGAAATTGAACGCCTCAAGGGCAAACAGTTTGGCGAACTGTCCGAGGTACTGCTGACCGAGGACAAGGTTGTGGTCGACGTTGGCGCATCCAACGTTGAAGACTTCTTCAAGTTCATGGGCCAGTACGACGGCTCCCACGAAGATATCGATTACTTCCTGGTGCCGGCAGTGCCGGAGAAAAAGCAGCAGGTCGATACCATCAACACCATCAAGACCCTGGCCGCGCTCGGCGTGCCGGCGAAAAAGATCTTGGTCGTCTTCAACAAAGTCCAGATCGATGATGCCGACGATATCCCGCAGACGTTCGCGGCGCTGTTCGGCTTCCACGAAGTCGAGAAGAAATTCACCCTCAAGCGCGATGCTGTGGTGTACGCGAACGAAATTTTCGAGCGCCTGCGCCCGCTGAAAATGAACGTCACGCAGGTACTGGAGGACTCCACGGACTATCGCGCCCAGTTGCGCGATGCCAAGGACGAAACCGAAAAGGATCACGCCCTGCGCATGATCTCCGCGCAGCGCCTGGCCAAGTCGGCATCGCGCAACCTTGACCAGGTATATGCCTCGCTGTTCGGCAAGGGGAAGTGATCGATGGCCAAGGACCCAACCACGGCCCGCGAAGCGATGGTCGCGCAAATGATGGAGGACTTTGATGCCATCGTGCGGCGCCTGGAACAGGTCGACGCCGACCTGGCGGCGAAGACTTCCGAAGCCGTACGCGATGCAGCAGGCAAAGTCCTGCTGCAGACGCAGCTGAACTTCGAGTCGATGATGGAAGAACAGCGCAACGCACTGGTGCAGGCAGGACGCGAAGCGGCAGCGCGGATTGGGAATGAGATCAACCGCAGTGCGGCCAGCCTGGTGACAGCACAGGCTGAGCGCCGGGCGGTTGGGTACTCGGTAGCTCTGCTATCGATTGGTGCGGCGCTTGGCGCCGCCATCGTGTATGTCGCCTACTTAGTAGGACGGTGAGGGGGCTTGCCCCCTTTTTTTGATGTGTAACCTGTATCGTACGATACAGGTTACAATGTCTGTAACGTTCACCCCCCTGACGCCGAGTGATCAGCAGGGGGGATTCTCGCGTGCGAGAAATGGAGGCCGCATGTCCGCAACCCCAAGCCAGTTGCTCTATGACGAAATCGAGGGGGCGTACGACTGGTTCAATGATCGGTTATACGGTGGCCAGCTGCCCGGCTGCATCTTCACCCTGCAGCGCAAGGCCAACACTTTCGGCTATTACTCGCCATCGCGCTTCCTGCGCCGGAATGGCTCGGGTAAGAGCGATGAAATCGCGCTGAACTGCGCCTACTTCGCGCATCGCAGCATCAAGCAAACGCTGTCCACGCTGGTGCATGAACAGGCGCACCAGTGGCAGGACTGCTTCGGGAAGAAGTCTCGCGGCGGGTACCACAACCGCGAGTGGGCCGACAAAATGGAGGCCATCGGGCTGATGCCTTCGCACACGGGTGAGCCTGGCGGGCGCCGGTGCGGGCAGCAGATGACGCACTACATCATCGAGGGCGGTCCCTTCGATGTGGCATGCGACGAATTACTCGCAACCGGCGCCATGATTTCCTGGATCGATATCGTCACCCAGCGGGTGCCAATGTCCGCAACGCAGCTGTACGGGCCAGGTGGGGAGCCTTTACCCCAGCCCGAGGATCCGACCATCGACATACCGGCACTGACTGTTGCGGGTCTGATCCAGCCGGCAACGCCGGCTGAGGATCCGAAGAACAAGCGCAAGTACACCTGTCCCAGCTGCAAGTTGAACGTGTGGGGCAAGCCAGGCCTTAGCGGGCGGCTGCTCTGTGTGGACTGCGACGTACGTTTCCTTGAGGCCGGCGAGCTGGTGGAAGTGCCGCCCGACGCTGATGCCCAGCCGGGCGGGGACGACTGATAACCGGAGGGCGTCAGTTGCCCCCGCCTGGCCGCTGCCGGCGAGGCGACTTGCTGCCGGTGAGGCCCTAACGTATATATGCGTTAGGGCTAAGAACCAGCTGGAGATCACCTCCCATGTACATACCGTCACGCGACGACTTGCTGCAGCTGTACGAGAACGACATTAAATCGGGGGGCATAGAGAAAACGGAAAAAATCGTACGATAAGCCCTGCTGACAGCCTGCAAGCCCTTAGGTTGTGTAGTCGGTGTCCGAATGGGGTATGCCTCAACCTGGCGTCAGACCGGACGACCGAAGTACGTCAAGATAGGGGCTATTTCGGCTTTTCCTGACGTTTCCCTACAAACCTCTATGACTTCAACCTGACAGGCCACGGCTTCAGGCTGCTTGGTTGTCATTGGGTTTATCAAAACTTGAAGAAGTGGCGGGCTGCCGCTATTAGTTAAGATTCACTCAACACAAGGACGCGACGATGATTCAGAGATTTGTTGTTGTTCCTGCGATCCCCATCGAAACAGGATCGATTCGTAATGGAACTCGCTTTCACTCCACTACAGTTCCTGGCGGGTTTGATATTTATGACAATCAAGATAAGCAGCGATTGCAGTTCACCTACCCGACACAGATAGAAGCAGATGCTGAATGCGAAAGACTGAACATGGAGCACTATCAAACCTCTATGACAACACCTACCGGCATCAGCTCACCATGATCTAGTCGTTCTCTGCTCAACGGTGTGGACTGAAAACAAAAGCCCCGGCATCTTGACGGGGCTTTTGTTGAGGGGATCTGATCCTTCAGCTCCCACGATTGTAGTCAAGAAATGAAAGGCAAACCGAGCAAGTGCAAACACTCTGACAGAGACATGCCCGAACTTTGCGGGTCACAGGGCCTATCGTACGATTTTTTCCGTTTTCTCTATGCACCCCTACTACGCCAAGGAAACACCCGGCGAGTGGCAAGGCGAAGGTGCCGAACGGCTCGGCCTGGTCGGCCCCGTCGATCAGCTGCAACTGGCCAAACTGCTTGATGGCAAGTTGCCGAACGGCGAGCGGATCCACACCACGTTCAATGCCGAAACCAACAAGCGGCGCATGGGCTTGGACATGACATTCTCGGCGCCGAAATCGGTGTCGATGCAAGCACTCGTCGCCGGCGACAAAAATGTCACCCTGGCTCACGACCGGGCGGTGGCCAAGGCCATGCACCACGTCGAAAAGCTCGCCCAGGCACGGCGCAAGGTACAGGGCAAGTTCCTGCGCGAACGCACGGGGAACATGGTCATTGGCAAGTTTCGCCACGAAATGAGTCGCGGCAAGGATCCCCAACTGCACACCCATGCGGTGATCATGAACATGACGCAGCGCGCCGATGGTAAATGGCGTGCCTTGTTCAACGACGATATTTTCAAGGTTCAGCATGAAGTTGACGCCATGTACAAGGGCCAACTGGCCTTGGAGCTGCGCGAGCTGGGCTACGAGATCCGCGTACTCGATGGCAAAGGCAACTTCGAGCTGAATCACATTTCACGGGAACAGATCGAAGCATTCTCCAGCCGCAGCAAAGTCATTGAAGAAGCGTTGGCCAAGGACGGGAAAACCCGGGCCGACGCGACCACTCTGGAAAAACAAGTTATCTCAATGGCCACCAGGCCGCACAAAGACGAGCGCGACCACGATCTGGTGAAACAGTATTGGGTGACGAAAAGCCGCGAGTTAGGGATCGACTACGGCCCACAAAGCCGATTGGATGGCCGCGAGTATGGTGAATCAGGCCCAGCGTCAGGCGCTGGCCGCGTTCCATCTGATCCCAATCTACCCGCAGGGCTGACACCGGCCCAAGCCGTTGTGCAATACGCAATCAATCACCTGACCGAGCGTGAACAGGTTGTTACCCAGTTGGACCTGTTGACCGTGGCGCTCCAGCGTTCGGTAGGGTTGGCCGGGCCTGACCAGGTACGGGCCGAAATAGCCCGGCTGGTACAACAAGGTACGCTCATAGAGTCAGCACCGGCCTACTCAATGGCACAGCCCACGGAAAACGCGCCCGTGTTGTCGCCTGCAGGTTGGCAAGCTCACCTGCAGGAGTTGAAAGGCTGGACGGACAAGCAGGCAAAACAGTACGTGGCCACCGCCATCGAGCGCGGTTCATTGGTGCCAACCGAGAAGCGCTACACCACACAGAAAGGCTTGAAGCGCGAGAAAGCCATCCTTGCCATTGAGCGCACTGGCCGGGGCCAGGTGACGCCGCTCATGTCCCAGGAGCAGGTCGCTAAAGCACTTGAAGGATCAACCCTCACCGCTGGCCAACGGCAAGCCGTCGAGACCATCGTCAGCACGGAGAATCGGTTTGTCGGCATTCAGGGTGATGCTGGTACGGGCAAAACCTACTCCGTTGAGCGGGCCGTGCAACTGCTCACATCCGTCAACGAGGCAATGAGTTACGGCAAGACAGAGGATCAACTCGGCTATCGAATCCTCGCATTGGCGCCGTATGGGAACCAAGTTGCCGCACTCAAAAACGAGGGGATGGACGCTCATACCCTGGCCAGCTTTTTCAACACCAAAGACAAGACCCTGGACGAAAGTGTCGTTTTCAGAAGACGACCGCACCATCTGACTGGATGTAACGCCTGGTGTGCATACGGCTCCTGACAGCCCAATATCAGGAGTCGTCTGCACCAATCTCGACTATGCTCAATACTCGTGTGCACCAAAGCGAGGTTTGGGCATGACATCAGACACTCCACCGATTGCCGCGCAAGGCGTGGCCACCCTGCCCGACGAGGCATGGGCGCAAGCCCGGCACCGGACGGAAATCATCGGGCCACTGGCAGCGCTTGAGGTGGTCGGGCATGAAGCCGCCGATGAGGCAGCCCAAGCGCTGGGCCTGTCCCGGCGACAGGTATATGTCCTGATCCGTCGCGCCCGGCAGGGTACTGGCCTGGTAACAGACCTGACGCCCGGCCGATCCGGCGGCGGCAAAGGCAAGGGGCGCTTGCCGGAACCGGTCGAGCGCATCATCCGCGAGCTGCTGCAAAAGCGCTTCCTGACCAAGCAGAAACGCAGCCTGGCGGCGTTCCACCGCGAAGTCGCGCAGGCGTGCAAAACCCAGAAGCTGCCGGTGCCGGCGCGCAACACCGTGGCCCAGCGGATTGCCGGACTACACCCGGCGAAAATAGCCCGCAGCCGGGGCGGGCAGGACGCTGCCCGTCCCTTGCAAGGCGCGGGTGGCATTCCGCCCGAAGTCACCATGCCGCTGGAACAGGTGCAGATCGACCACACCGTCATCGACCTGATCGTGGTCGACGAGCGCGACCGGCAACCGATTGGCCGCCCATATTTGACCCTCGCCATCGACGTGTTCACGCGCTGCGTACTCGGCATGGTGGTCACGCTGGAAGCGCCGTCCGCCGTCTCGGTCGGCCTATGCCTCGCGCATGCCGCCTGCGACAAGCGGCCCTGGCTGGAAGGGCTGAATGTGGAAATGGACTGGCCGATGAGCGGCAAGCCCAGGCTGCTCTATCTGGACAACGCGGCCGAGTTCAAAAGCGAAGCGCTGCGCCGTGGCTGCGAACAGCATGGCATCCGGCTGGACTATCGCCCACCAGGCCAGCCGCACTACGGCGGCATCGTGGAACGGATCATCGGCACGGCGATGCAGATGATCCACGACGAATTACCGGGGACGACCTTCTCCAATCCCGGCCAGCGCGGCGAGTACGATTCCGAGAAGATGGCCACCCTGACGCTGCGCGAGCTGGAGCGCTGGCTCGCGTTGGCGGTAGGCACCTATCACGGCTCCGTGCACAACGGCCTGCTCCAGCCGCCGGCCGCGCGCTGGGCCGAGGCCGTGGAGCGCGTTGGCGTCCCGGCCGTCGTTACCCGCCCCACCGCGTTTTTGGTCGATTTCCTGCCGGTGATCCGCCGCACCCTGACCCGCACCGGCTTTGTCATCGACCACATCCACTACTACGCCGACGCCCTCAAGCCGTGGATTGCCCGGCGCGAGCGCTTGCCCGCCTTCCTGATCCGGCGCGATCCGCGCGACATCAGCCGCATCTGGGTACTGGAACCGGAAGGTCAGCACTATCTGGAGATCCACTACCGCACCTTGTCCCATCCGGCCGTCACCCTCTGGGAACAACGCCAGGCGCTGGCCAAATTGCGTCAGCTCGGGCGCGAGCAGGTGGACGAGTCGGCGCTGTTCCGCATGATCGGGCAGATGCGCGAGATCGTGACCACCGCCCAGAAGGCCACGCGCAAGGCGCGGCGCGACGCTGATCGCCGCCAGCACCTCAAGACGTCGGAGCCACCGGCCAAGCCCATACCGCCGGATGTGGACATGGCTGACCCGCAGGCAGACAACCTGCCGCCGGCCAAACCGTTCGATCAGATCGAGGAGTGGTAGCCGTGGACGAATATCCCGTCATTGACCTGTCCCACCTGCTGCCAGCGGCACAGGGTTTGGCCAGGCTGCCGGCAGACGAGCGCATCCAGCGCATTCGCGCCGACCGCTGGATCGGCTACCCGCGCGCGGTCGAGGCGCTGAACCGGCTGGAAACTCTGTATGCGTGGCCGAACAAGCAACGCATGCCAAACCTGCTGCTGGTCGGCCCCACCAACAACGGCAAGTCGATGATCGTCGAGAAATTCCGGCGGGCGCACCCGGTCGGCACCGACGCTGACCAAGAACATATCCCGGTGCTGGTCGTGCAGATGCCGTCAGAGCCATCGGTGATCCGCTTCTATGTCGCGCTGCTGGCTGCGATGGGCGCGCCGCTGCGCCCGCGCCCACGGCTGCCGGAAATGGAGCAACTGGCGCTGGCCCTGCTGCGCAAGGTCGGCGTGCGCATGCTGGTGATCGACGAACTGCACAATGTACTGGCTGGCAACAGCGTTAACCGGCGCGAGTTCCTCAACCTGCTGCGCTTCCTCGGCAACGAGCTGCGTATCCCCCTGGTCGGGGTCGGCACGCGCGAGGCGTACCTGGCCATCCGTTCGGACGATCAGTTGGAAAACCGCTTCGAGCCGATGCTGCTGCCGCCGTGGGAGGCCAATGAGGACTGCTGCTCGCTGCTGGCCAGCTTCGCGGCGTCACTCCCGCTACGGCGGCCATCCCCGATTGCCACGCTGGACATGGCCCGCTACCTGCTCACCCGGAGCGAAGGCACCATCGGCGAGCTTGCACATCTGCTGGTGGCGGCGGCCGTCGCCGCCGTGGAGAGTGGCGAGGAAGCGATCAACCACCGCACGCTCAGCATGGCCGACTACATCGGCCCCAGTGAGCGGCGGCGACAGTTCGAGCGGGAACTGATGTGAAGTCCGCGCCGCGCTGGCCGCTGCATCCGGCACCCAAGGAAGGCGAAGCCCTGTCCTCATGGCTCAACCGGGTCGCCGCCTGCTACCAGATGGACGTGCACGAGCTGCTGGCCCACGATCTTGGTCACAGCCAACTTGATGACCTGGATACCGCACCATCCTTGTCGTTGCTGACGGCGCTCTGCCAGCGCAGTGGCGTCGAGCTGGAGCGGTTGCGCAGCATGAGTCTTGCAGGCTGGGTGCCGTGGCTGCTCGACAGTCTCGACGATTCGGTACCAGCAGCCTTGGAAACCTATACATTCCAATGCGCGGTGCTCCTGCCCAAGCGCACCCGCAAGGTGCGGTCCATCACTCGCTGGCGTGCCTGGCTACCGAGCCAGACGATTCGCCGGGCGTGTCCGCAGTGTCTGAACGATCCAACGAATCAAGCTGTGCTACTCGTCTGGCAGCTCCCCTTGATGCTGAGCTGCCCGCAGCATGGCTGCTGGCTGGAGTCCTACTGGGGCATGCCCGGCCGGTATCTTCAGTGGGAAATCGCCGATGCTGCGCCGCGCCCTGCCGATGACGCAATCGCCTGCATGGACCGGCGCACCTGGCAGGCGCTGACGACGGGTTTTGTGGAGCTGCCGCGTCGGCGTGTCCACGCCGGCTTGTGGTTCCGGCTGCTGCGCACCCTGCTTGATGAGCTGAACACGCCGCTCTCGCACTGCGGCAGTTGCTCGGCGAGCATCCGCCATGTCTGGGAGCGCTGCGGCCATCCGCTGCGCGCCGGGCAGAGTCTGTGGCGTCCCTACGAGATTCTGGCCCCGGCGGTGCAGTGGCAGATGCTGGAGGCGGCGGCCACCGCCATCACGCTGATCGAGTCAAAGGCGCTGATCCCGCGCGGGGAACAGGCCGCGCTGTTTCAGACGGAGCCGCACACTGGTTTCACCAACGGCCTGCCGGCGAAGGTGCCGAAGCCGGAACCCATCAACCACTGGCAACGAGCAGCCCAGGCCATCGATGAGGCCATCATTGAAGCGCGACACAACCCGGAGACGGCCCGCTTGCTGTTCACACTGGCGTCCTACGGGCGACGCGACCCCGAATCCCTGGAACGTTTGCGCACCACGTTCACCAAGGAGGGCATCCCGCCGGAGTTTTTGTCACATTACGAGCCTGAATGGCCGTTTGCAGGTCTTAGACTAAATGACGGGTTAAGTGACAGTTTTTGACGGCGAGAACTTTCTGGCTCACACTGTCACATAATCGAAGGTTTTTTTGAACCATTGCATAGCCCTTTGTGATTGGCGTATAAACACACAAACACCTACTAGCGGGGAACGCCATGAATACGATTCGCTGGAATGTCGCCGTCTCGGCCGACACCGACCAGTCGCTTCGGATGTTTCTGGCCAGCCAGGGCGGTGGCCGGAAAGGCGACCTGTCGCGCTTCATTGAAGAGGCGGTGCGGGCCCACATCCTGGAACTGACGGCCGAACAGGCCAAGGCCGCTAATGCCCATCTGAGCGAGGCAGAGCTGACCGAAGCGGTTGACGAAGCGCTCGACTGGGCACGTAAGCGCTGATGCGGGTCGTGTTGGATACCAACATCCTGTTCAGCGCACTGATCTCGCCGCATGGCGCGCCCGATGCGATCTACCGTGCCTGGCGGGCGGCGCGTTTCGAGGTAGTGACCTCGCGGATGCAGCTCGATGAAATCCGCCGAGCCAGCCGCTACCCCAAGCTCCAGGCCATCCTTCAGCCCGCCAAAGTGGGAGCCATGATCAATAACCTGCAACGGGCTGTGGTACTGGAGCGTCTGACCATCGAGGTCGAAGCCGATGATCCGGATGACTCGTTTCTGCTGGCCATGGCCCTGGCAGGCGATGCGGACTACCTGGTGACCGGTGATCGCCGCGCCGGCCTGCTGCAACGCGGGCACATCGAACGCACGCGGATTGTCACGCCCGCCGTGTTCTGCGCCGAGGTGCTGTGATCGATGCCGGTCGGTTTTCTGACCCAGGAGCAACGCGACGGTTTTGGCCGCTATGTCGATGCCCCCAGTCGTGAGGAGCTGGAACGCTACTTCCACCTGAGCGACGACGACCACAAAATCCTCCTACCGCTGCGCGGCGAGCACAACCGCCTTGGCTACGCCACCCAACTGACCAGCATCCGCTACCTGGGCACTTTTCCCGACGACTTTTCAGCCGTCCCCCAAGAGGTGCTGCAAGCGCTCAGTCGCCAGTTAGGCATTACCGATCCAACTTGTATCCTGGCCTATGCCGAAACCCGCCAACGTCAACGTCATGCCGCCGAGATTCAGGAGCGTTACGGCTATCGGGTGTTTGCTGATTCCAGCGTCGGCTTTCGACTTGCCCGCTGGCTGTATGCGCTCTGTTGGACAGGGACAGATCGTCCTGGCGAGTTGTTCAATCGGGCGACGACCTGGTTGCTGACGCACAAGGTTTTACTGCCCGGCGTCACCGTTCTGGAACGGTTCATCGCCCAACTGCGCAGCCGGGTCGAAGAACGCCTCTGGCTAACCCTTGGCCGCAGTGTGAGCGAGGCGCAACGGCAGCAGCTACAGGACTTGCTGCTGGTCGCCGAAGGCAACCGCAGTTCCCGGCTGGATCAACTGCGCTCCGGCCCGGTGATGGTCAGTGGCCCCGCACTGATTCGGGCGCTGCGCCGGCTTGATGACGTGCGCGGCATCGGCATCGCCTTGCCAGCGGCGGCGCACATCCCGCCCAGCCGTATCGCGGCCCTGGCTCGCTTCGCCAACACCGCCAAGGTCACGGCGATCAACCGGCTGCCGGCGTCGCGGCGGATGGCGACACTGGTGGCGTTCGCCCTGTGCCTGGAGGCCACCGCGCACGACGACGCCCTGGAGGTCCTGGAAGCGCTGTTACGCGACCTGTTCAGCAACGCGGAGAAGGCCGACAAGAAAGCCCGCATGCGCAGCCTGAAAGACCTGGATCGCTCGGCGGCGACGCTCGCCGCCGCGTGCAAGGTCGTGCTGGACAGCTCAATCAGCGATGACAACGTGCGCGCCCGGCTGTTCAACGACCTGCCGAGGGCCTCGCTGGAGAAAGCCCTGGAAGATGTCAATGCGCTGATCCGCCCGGTTGACGATGTGTATTTTCTCGCCCTGGAGGCGCGCTACCGCAGTGTGCGCCGTTTCCTGCCCGACCTGCTCAAGCACATCCGCTTCGGCTTCAGCCCGGCCGGCAAAGGCGTGGTCGCCGGCCTGGATTGGTTGCAGCTGAACCTGCCCCGCCGGAAACCGGAGGATGACGCGCCGCAGGAGATCGTGGCCAAGGCTTGGCAGAAGCACATTACCCGCGAGGATGGCTCCCTCGACATGGGCGCCTATGTGTTCTGCACGCTCGATGCGCTGCGCACGGCCCTGCGCCGGCGCGACGTGTTCGTCTCGCCCAGTTGGCGCTATGCCGACCCGCGTCTCGGCCTGCTCGACGGTGCCGAATGGCTGGCGGCGCGGCCGATCATCTGCCGCTCGCTGGGCCTGACCATTGACGCCGGCACCACCTTGGATGCGCTGAGCGCCGAGTTGGATGCGACCTGGCAGGCGGTCGCGGCCCGCCTACCCGACAACCCCGCGATCCAGCTGAGCGAGAACGCCGAGGGCAAGACCGAGCTCTCGCTCGGCACACTGGACAAGCTGGAGGAGCCGAACTCGCTGCTGCAACTGCGAGCAGCCGTGGCTGATCTGATGCCGCGTGTCGATCTGCCGGAAATCCTCTTGGAAATCGCCGCTCGCACCGGCTTCGCCGAGGCCTTCACCCATGTGTCCGAGCGCAATGCGCGGGCCGACAACCTGGTCACCAGCCTCTGCGCGGTGCTGCTGGGTGGGGCCTGCAACACCGGCCTGGAGCCGCTGATCCGCACCGACAATCAGGCGCTACGCCGCGATCGGCTGTCCTGGGTCAGCCAGAACTATATCCGTGACGACACGCTGTCAGTGGCAAACGCCATTCTGGTGGGGGCGCAGAGCCAACTGGAGCTGGCCCAGGTCTGGGGCGGCGGCGAGGTCGCCTCCGCCGATGGCATGCGCTTCGTGGTACCGGTGCGCACCGTGCATGCTGGCCCCAACCCGAAGTATTTCGGCACCGGCCGGGGCGTCACCTGGTACAACTTGATTTCCGATCAGTTCTCCGGCCTCAACGCCATCACCGTGCCCGGCACCCTGCGCGACAGCCTGGTGCTGCTGGCCGTGGTGCTGGAACAGCAGACCGAGTTGCAGCCGACGCAGATCATGACCGACACCGGGGCCTACAGCGATGTGGTGTTTGGGCTGTTCCGCCTGCTCGGCTACCACTTCAGCCCGCGCCTGGCCGACGTCGGCGGTACCCGTTTCTGGCGCACGCGCCCGGAGGCGGATTACGGCAAACTCAACGGCCTGGCCCGGCAGTCGGTCAAGCTCGATCTGATCGCCGAGCACTGGGACGACCTGCTACGCCTGGCCGGCTCGCTCAAGCTCGGCCGAGTGCCGGCCACCGGCATCATGCGCACCCTGCAAACAGGGGATCGTCCCACCCGCCTGGCCCAGGCGCTGGCTGAGTTCGGTCGCATCGAGAAGACCTTGCACACCCTGACCTACATCGACGACGAGTCCAAGCGCCGCGCCACCCTGACCCAGCTGAACCGGGGCGAAGGCCGCCACAGCCTGGCCCGCGCCGTGTTCCACGGCAAACGCGGCGAGCTGCGCCAGCGCTACCGCGAAGGCCAGGAGGACCAGCTCGGCGCCCTCGGCCTGGTGGTGAACATCATCGTGCTGTGGAACACCCTCTACATGACGGCGGCCGTAGAACGGCTCAGGCAGCACGGCTACCCGGTGCTGGAGGAGGATGTCGCGCGGCTCTCGCCACTGATCCACGAGCACATCAACATGCTGGGCCGTTACTCCTTCGCGGTGCCGGAAGAGGTTACCCGCGGCGAACTGCGGCCGCTGCGCAATCCGGACGACGACCAGTAGGTGTAACGGCCTGGGTTCGAAATCGGCCGGGCACCGCACTCGATGCCACTTCCAGCTCAGACGGATTGCGACTGACGGAGTCCTCGGGCTCACGCTTTCTGCGACCAGCAAGAGCCACTTTTCCGGTGCAGCGCGAATTAGCCGTCCTGACGGGTACTGACCTTTTGTGTGCAGGGGTGATCAGGCTCGGATGCCGCCCTCTTATCTGCTCGCGACATGAAACGCTGATAGCACTCCAGGCCACAGAAGTGCACGACATACTCGGAACCTTCCGGCGTCAGTGCGGCGTCAAGGGGAATGTCCTTGCAGCATTCGCAGCAGCTGATGGTGGAGGTGTTGTTTGTGTTCATGATGGGGGTTCCTCCATCGTCCAAGAAAACCTAGCAACGCTTTCCCCCCGTGACTGAGCGCCGATCGACCTGCAGCCTCCCTGCCCAACTCGGCAGTGGTGGTCGCGCCGTGCTCCGAGCGGGTCACGGTCGCTTCCGAAAGGCCTGCAATGCCGCTCGCAGGAAGAGGATGAAGAAAACCGCCAGCACGAGCGTCGCGAGGCTCCACTGCTCGCTGACGAACGCGCCGGCCGCTGTCCCCGAAAGCAGCAATGCCAGCACCGGCAGATGGCAAGGGCAGGTGAGCGCGGCGAGCACGCCCCAGGTGTAAGCACGCCAGCGGAAGACCTTGCTTGACTCAACGTGATCGGCGTTACGCATAGGCAGAACCTTCGCCGGCGCAATGAGTCAGCCCGGCCAGCTGGGTTGCCACTGCGGCTAAGGCCGCCTGCCGTGCCGTGACTAGCCGGAGCAGGCACTCGACGCAGCCGATCAAGTCGGCGCCATCGTCCGCATCGAGCGCCCGGCAGAGCCGTGCCAATTCGTCGAGCCCGATACCAGACTCGAAGGCGGCGCGCACGAAGCGCAGACGCGCCAGGGACCGCTCATCGAAAATGCCGTAACCGCTCTCCGTGCGCCGCGCGGGGTGCAGCAAGCCACGCAGCACATAGTCGCGCACCACATGCACGCTGACGCCCGCGTCCTCGGCCAGTCTGGATATGGTGTAGGCATTCATCACCGACACTCCCGGTCTTCCCCGCAAACTAGGGCGCTCAGATATTTCCTTCCGGCTAGGCGTTCAGGTAGCCAGATGAGCAATGGCGTAACCCCTAGTGCCAGGAGCAACCACAGCCGGGAGTGATACTCGCCGTTTGGGGCAAACCCATAAGCCAGCAGCGCACCCAGCGCGAGCATCAGGAAATACGGCCCGGTGATGTAGCAGTGAAGGCGGCGACAGCGCGCGGCGTTGACCAGGCAGGCGCCGCCCATCACGAGTAGCGCGGCGCTCGCTGCCAGGAACAACGCAGGGCGTCGATCCGCCAGAACAAGCGCTATGGTCGCCACGACGGCAGGCAGCCCCCATAAGCTGATTACCTGCCAGGTCTTGCGCAGGCTGTCGCGACTGCCGAGATCGCTTGCCGTGTCGTTCATGCTTCAACCTCGCGCGCTCATTACCCGGCGCAGCAGGACAGCTGCTTGACGTCCTTGGCGAAGGTTTGCGCCGCGAGCTTCAGCCCCTCGACCATCGTCAGGTAGGGGAACAACTGGTCGGCCAGTTCCTGCACCGTCATCCGCGCCCGGATGGCGATGGCGGCGGTCTGGATCAGTTCGCCCGCCTCCGGGGCCACCGCCTGCACGCCGATGAGCCGTCCGCTACCTTCCTCGATGACCAGCTTGATGAAACCCCGCGTGTCGAAGTTGGCCAGTGCGCGTGGCACGTTATCCAGGGTCAAGGTGCGGCTGTCGGTCTCGATGCCGGCGTGGTGCGCCTCCGCTTCGCTGTAGCCCACGGTGGCCACCTGCGGATCGGTGAACACCACGGCCGGCATGGCGTCGAGATTGAGCTTCGCCTCGCCGCCGGTCATGTTGAGCGCCGCACGGGTGCCTGCGGCCGCCGCCACGTAGACGAACTGCGGCTGGTCGGTACAGTCGCCGGCCGCATAGATATCCGGGGCACTGGTGCGCATGCCCGAGTCGATCTGGATGGCACCGCGTTCGTCCAGCTTCACGCCGGCGCCTTGCAGATTCATGCCTTGGGTGTTGGGCGTGCGGCCGGTGGCGACGAGTAGTCGGTCGGCATGCAGCTCGCCATGATTGGTGCTCAGGATGAACTCGCCGTCGACGTGGGACACCTGGCTGGCTTGCGTGTGTTCCAGCACTTCGATGCCCTCCATACGGAAGGCTGCCGTCAGCGCTTCACCGATGGCCGGATCTTCGCGGAAGAACAACGTGCTGCGTGCCAGGACCGTGACCTTGCTGCCCAGCCGGGCAAAGGCCTGCGCCAGTTCCACCGCCACCACCGAGGAGCCGATCACGGCGAGCCGCTTAGGAATGGTGTCGCTCGCCAGCGCCTCGTCCGAGGTCCAGTACGGGGTGTCCTTGAGTCCGGGAATCGGTAGAACGGCCGGGCTCGCGCCGGTGGCGATCAGGCAGCGGTCGAAGGCGACGATGCGCTCGCCGCCCTCGGCCAGTTCCACGCTGAGCGTGCGGCCGTCCTGGAAACGGGCGGTGCCGCGTACCAGGGTGATCGCCGGCGTGCTCTCCAGAATGCCTTCGTACTTGGCGTGGCGCAGTTCGTCGACACGACCCTGTTGCTGGGCGAGCAACCGCTCGCGCAGGACGGTCAGGCTCGTGGTGGACAGTCCGGCGTCGAACGGGCTCTCGCGCCGCAGATGGGCCACATGCGCGGCGCGAATCATGATCTTGGAGGGCACGCAGCCAACGTTGACGCAGGTGCCGCCGATGATGCCGCGCTCGATCAGGGTGACGCGCGCACCGCCTTCCACCGCCTTGAGCGCGGCCGCCATGGCGGCGCCACCGCTGCCGATGACCGCCACGTGGAGCCTGTCGCCATCTTTCCCGGCGCCAATGCTGCCGCTCAACCAGCCCCGCGCCTTGTCGAGCAGGCCTGAGCGGGTAGGTGCCGTGGCGTCTTCGAACGCCGCTCGATACCCCAGGGCCTCGACGGCGGCCTGCATCTGTTCACGGCTTACGCCCTCGTCGACCTTCAGTTCGGCCTTCCCGCTGGCGTAGGAAACATCCGCCCGATGCACGCCGGGGATCTTCTCCAAGGCCTCTTTCACATGCTCGACACAGGAGGCGCAGGTCATGCCGACGATTTGTAGTTTGGTCATAGTGTTATTCCTTCATTTTGGCGGAGTCGGACAGGACGTCGGGGAGCAACGGCGGTGGGCGGGCGACACGAGATCCCAGATGGACACCCCAAACATGAGGGCCAGGCCGATATAGAGCAGCCAGCCGCTCCGCCAGCCGTGAGCCAGCATCAAATACACCGCTATCAGCACCAGGGCCGGGCCGATCAGGCCAGGCGCAGCGCGTCGCCACTGCCGGTGACTGAACCCGCCGAGGGCATTGACGAGCAGGGCCAGCCCGGCAAATAACGGCAGCAGCGTGGTGATGAACAGGCCTTCCCACTGGCTCAGAAAGCCCAGACCGATCGCGGCCCCCAGACCGGCAAGGGCGGGGAAACACGAGGCACAGCCTATGGCAGAAATCAGCACGCCAACGGACCCGGCTTTGTCACCGATCCGCGTGAACAAATTGAAAGGGTTTGCCATCGGAATGCCCGCCTACTGCTTGACGCTGGACGGGTAGCCGGCGTCCTCGGTCGCCTTAGTCAGCGCCTGGACATTGGTCTTGGCATCATCGAAGGTGACGATGGCCTCGCGGTTCTCATAGCTCACCTCGGCCTTGGTCACGCCCTCGACCTTGGTCAGCGCCTTCTTCACCGTGATCGGGCAAGCGGCGCAGGTCATGCCCGGCACCGCCAGAGTGACGGTCTGCGTGGCCGCCCAGGCAGGTGCGGCGACTAGGGTGGCGAGGGCGAAGGATGCAAGCAGTTTTTTCATGGCGGACTCCTGATCAGTAGAACAAGGGAAGGATGTAGGGGAAGCCGAGCGCGACCAGCACCAAGGCCGTTACCAGCCCGAACAGCAGCTTGTAGGTGGTGCGTACCTGGGGCACGGCGCAGACCTCACCCGGTTTGCAGACTTGAGCCGGGCGGAAAATGCGTCGCCAGGCGAAGAACAGCGCGACTAACGCCGCACCGATGAAGAGCGGGCGGTAAGGTTCCAGCACGGTCAGGTTGCCGATCCAGGCCCCGCTGAATCCCAGTGCGATCAGAACCAGCGGCCCAAGACAGCAAGTCGAGGCGAGAATCGCCGCAAGCCCCCCGGCGACAAGAGGGGCGCGCCCGTTTGATGGTTCAGACATGCATTTCTCCTTTCGAGCATGTGAGCGATGGTTTAAGGTTACTTCCGTAGTCAAGTACGGAGTCAAGCAGTATGGAAAACACTGTGGAAAGCCTGACCATCGGCGCCTTCGCCAAGGCGGCCGGGGTCAACGTGGAAACCATCCGGTTCTATCAACGCAAGGGGCTGTTGCCCGAACCGGACAAGCCCTACGGCAGCATTCGCCGCTACGGCGAGGCGGACGTGGCCCGGGTGAAATTCGTCAAATCCGCGCAACGACTGGGCTTCAGCCTCGATGAGGTGGCCGGGCTGTTGCGATTGGATGACGGCGCTCACTGCGACGAAGCGCGCGTGCTCGCCGAGCAGAAGCTCGAGGATGTGCGGGGGAAACTCGCGGATCTGCGGCGGATCGAGTCGGTGTTGGCGCGGCTGGTTCACGATTGTTGTGCGAGCCACGGGACGGTTTCCTGTCCGCTGATCGTTTCGCTGCAGGGGGAAAAGGAACTGCGCTGACTCCGCGCGTTAACCGAGGATTTCCCGATGCGTGAGGCACCTCCGGGGTCGGCTTGCGCTTGGCAAAACAGCGGCGCTCATTGAGCGCCGCTGAATGGCCAAAGGAGCACTTGCATAGGCCACAGGTTAGTACTGCATCAGCAGCTCATGTTCTACTTTGCAGGCGGACAGCCGGGCTGCGCCTCGACCCGGCCAGCCGCCGTGGCCCCCAGTTGCTCAATCTTCTTGGCGGTTTCCGCCACCAAGGCCGCCTCAGCCTTGTCGCGCATAGCGGCGATTCGCTCGATTGAACGGTCGCTCCCGCTCTCGGCCCATACGGTGGATGACAGCAGAGTCGCACCAACTATCAGCAGTAGTCTTAGGTATTTCATAACAGCCTCCTCTCGGGTTTTCTACCCACGAGCCGACTCTATCTCCGTAGTTAAGTACGGAATCAAGGAGAGATGGAGATGAAGGTCCTGGATTATGGCGCTGAGAGGAAATGGCAGGGCTTAAGTGCACTTTCTGTTCCGTTGCTCCCCAAACCCCTAGTGGGTAAATTTCATGCCGCCGAACCAGAAGTAAATAATAGCGAGAGCCAAGTACGCGCCATAGATACCTAGCCCCATAGTTTTGGTTCCAAGCGTTAAGTGGGCCTGTACGCTGGACTTCGAGTTTTCAATGCCTATGGTTTTCATGTCTGAGCTTCCAGTAGTGAGTGAGAGTGTGTTGGCTGCCGAACGCCGTATGCGTTGGCGATGAGATGATTATGGCTGGCATCTCTAATCAAGAGGCATCAGAAAGTATTGATTTCAGTGCAGATCGTCTTGGGCGGTGCAATTCGCGATGAAGGGGGTCGCCTCAGAAAACGGAAAATAAAGCACGCTAAGCCGGTTGCAGCGGTCGTAGCGGCCTGAACTTGCCCGCGCCGATCTTGGCGCTGCTGCGCCAGAGGTAATCGCCGGTGAGGTTGATGTGCTCCCAACCGAGCGGCGACAGGTACTGCAACAGCGCGTCATCAACGGCATGGCCGTTGCCACGCAGCGCGTGCGCAGCCCGTTCCAGATAGACCGTGTTCCACAACACGACGGCAGCCGTTACCAGATTGAGGCCGCTAGCCCGGTAGCGCTGCTGCTCGAAACTGCGGTCGCGGATTTCACCCAGGCGGTTGAAAAACACTGCCCTGGCCAGCGCATTGCGCGCCTCGCCCTTGTTCAGGCCGGCATGCACGCGGCGGCGCAGTTCCACGCTTTGCAGCCAGTCCAGGATGAACAGCGTGCGCTCGATGCGGCCCAGCTCGCGGAGCGCCACGGCCAGGCCGTTCTGGCGTGGGTAGCTGCCGAGCTTTCGGAGCATCAGGGAGGCCGTCACCGTGCCCTGCTTGATCGAGGTGGCCAGCCGCAGGATTTCGTCCCAATGGGCGCGGACGTGCTTGATGTTGAGCGTGCCGCCGATCATGGGTTTCAGCGCGTCATAGGCGGCGTCGCCCTTCGGGATGTAGAGCTTGGTGTCGCCCAGGTCGCGGATGCGCGGCGCGAAGCGGAAGCCCAGGAGGTGCATCAGGGCGAAGACGTGATCGGTGAAGCCCGCCGTGTCGGTGTAATGCTCCTCGATCCGCAAGTCGGACTCGTGGTACAGCAGGCCGTCGAGCACGTAGGTCGAATCGCGCACGCCGACGTTCACGACCTTGGTGTGAAATGGCGCGTACTGGTCAGAAATGTGGGTGTAGAACGTCCGCCCTGGGCTGCTCCCGTATTTCGGGTTGATGTGGCCGGTGCTCTCGGCCTTGCTGCCGGTGCGGAAGTTCTGGCCGTCCGACGATGAGGTGGTGCCGTCGCCCCAGTGCTCGGCGAAGGGATGGCGGAACTGTGCGTTGACCAGATCGGCCAGCGCCGCCCCGTAGGTTTCGTCGCGGATGTGCCAGGCTTGCAGCCAAGCCAGCTTGGCGTAGGTCGTGCCGGGGCAAGACTCCGCCATCTTGGTCAGGCCCAGGTTGATCGCGTCGGCGAGGATCGTGGTCAGCAACAGGTTCTTGTCTTTGGCCGGGTCGCCCGATTTCAGATGCGCGAAATGCCGAGTGAAGCCCGTCCATTCGTCCACCTCCAGCAGCAGTTCGGTGATCTTGACGTGCGGCAGGATCATTGCCGTCTGGTCGATCAGCGCTTGGGCGGTGTCGGGTACCGCCGCGTCGAGCGGCGTGATCTTCAAGCCTGACTCGGTGATGATGGCGTCCGGCAGCTCGTTGGCCGTCGCCATACGGTTGACGGTGGCAAGCTGTGTTTCCAGCAGCGTCAGCCGGTCGTTCAGGTACCGGTTGCAGTCGGTGGCCACGGCCAGCGGCAATTCGCTGGCCTGCTTGAGGCTGGCGAATTTCGCGGGCGGCACCAGGTAGTCCTCGAAGTCCTTGAACTGGCGCGACCCCTGCACCCAGATGTCGCCGGAACGCAACGCGTTCTTCATCTCCGACAGCGCGCATAGTTCGTAGTAGCGCCGGTCGATGCCGGTGTCGGTCATGACCAGCTTCTGCCAGCGCGGCTTGATGAACTCGGTCGGCGCGTCGGCGGGCACCTTGCGGGCGTTGTCGCTGTTCATGCCGCGCAGCACCTCGATGGCGTCGAGCACGTCCTTCGCGGCGGGAGCGGCCCGCAGCTTGAGCACGGCAAGGAATTCCGGCGCGTAGCGGCGCAGCGTGGCGTAGCTTTCGCCGATGCGGTGCAGGAAATCGAAGTCCTCGGGCTGCGCAAGCTTCTGCGCTTCGGTGACGCTCTCGGCGAAGGCATCCCAGGACATGACGGCCTCGATGGCGGCGAACGGATCGCGGCCCGCCTGCTTGGCCTCGATCAGCGCCTGGCCGATGCGGCCGAACAACCGCACCTTGGCGTTGATCGCCTTGCCGGACGCCTGGAATTGCTGCTGATGCTTGTTCTTGGCGGCGTTGAACAGCTTGCCCAGGATGCGGTCGTGCAGGTCGATGATTTCGTCGGTGACGGTGGCCATGCCCTCGATGGCAAGCGCCACCAGGGTGGCATAGCGTCGCTGCGCCTCGAACTTGGCCAGGTCGGCGGGCGTCATCTGGCCACCCTCACGGGCGATCTTGAGCAGGCGGTTCTGGTGCACCGACCGCTCGATGCCAGAAGGCAGGTCGAGCGCCTGCCACGCTTTGAGGCGTTCGATGTGTTCCAGCATGTGCCGCGAATTCGGTTTGACGGGCGATTGGCGCAGCCAGGCCAGCCAGGTCGTTTTGCCGTTGTCCCGACGCTTGAGCAGATCGTCGAGGCGGCGGCGATGCGCGTCCGACAGCGGTTCGGCCAAGGCATCGTAGATGCGCCGGTTGGCGCGGGTGATTGCTTCGGCGCTCGCCCGCTCGACGGCGTTGAGGGCAGGCAGAATGACCGACTGCTGCCGCAGGTGCTCGATCAAGGTGCTGGCCAGCACGATGCCCTTGTCGGTCTGCAAGGCCATCTCGGTCAGCAACTGGACGGCCTGCCGGTAGTGGCCCATGGTAAAGGGCTGGAAGCCGAACACCGTTTGCAGTTCGACCAGGTGCTCGCGCCGGGTCTGCTCCCGCTGCCCGTATTCGTCCCAGCTTTCGACGCTGACCTTGAGCTGGTCGGCGACCAGTTTCAACAAGGGCGGAAACGGCGGCTCATCGACGCCCAGGATGACACCAGGAAAGCGCAGGTAACAGAGCTGCACGGCGAAGCCCAGCCGGTTGGCCGGGCCGCGCCGCTGCCGGATGATGGAGAGGTCGGTTTCGCTGAACGTGTAGTGACGGATCAACTCATCCTTGGTGTCCGGCAACGCCAGCAGGCTTTCGCGCTCGGCGGCGGACAGGATTGAACGACGTGGCATATTTACTGATCCGTTCTCAAGTATTGATACAGGGTTTCGCGACTGATTCCGAATTCACGAGCCAGCTTGGTCTTTTGCTCGCCAGCCTCGACACGTTGGCGCAGTTCGGCAATACGCTCAGACGACAGGGATTTCTTCCTGCCACGGTAGGCCCCGCGCTGCTTGGCGAGCGCGATGCCCTCGCGCTGCCGCTCGCGGATCAAGGCGCGTTCGAACTCGGCGAACGCGCCCATTACCGACAGCATCAGGTTCGCCATCGGCGAGTCCTCGCCGGTGAAGGTCAAATGCTCCTTAAGGAACTCGATGCGTACGCCGCGCTGGGTGAGGCCCTGCACCAGGCGGCGCAGGTCGTCGAGGTTGCGCGCCAGACGATCCATGCTGTGCACCACGACCGTGTCGCCTTCGCGCACGAAGGCGAGCAGCCGTTCCAGTTCGGGCCGCCGTGTGTCCTTGCCCGACGCCTTGTCGGTGAACACTTTATCCACCTGGATCTGTTCGAGCTGCCGTTCTGGGTTCTGGTCGAAGCTGCTGACGCGGACGTAACCGATGCGCTGACCGTGCAAGGTATCCTCCTGAGGGAAATGTGTCAGGAAGAAATCTATGACCCTTGACGGCGTATGTCAATCAATTCGGAAGGCAACTCTATTCTGACGATTTAGCGCCGGATGGTCTGACGCCAAGTTAGGGTATACCCCATTCGGACACCGACTACACAACCTAAGGGCTTGCAGGCTGTCAGCAGGGCTTATCGTACGATTTTTTCCGTTTTCTCTATGCCCCCCAAATCGGCGTACGCCGACCGGCTCGATGGTTACCGCCGATACCTGGAAAATCGGGAAGGCAGCTTGCGCCAGATGGCCAGCCACTGCGGCGCGGAACTCGGTGCAGCGCACAAGCGCTGCAAGCGCGACCTGGTGTTTTCATTCCTGCAGGTGGAACGGCTGAACGGGCTGGACATAACTCCGACCCTGGCAGAAAACCTCTGCACCAAGCTGCTCGGGAGAGGGGTGGACGTACGGATTGCGCTGGAGAAATTCGCAACGGAAGGGCGCACAGCCGCCAACAAATCAAAGGTCGGTCCTGAGATCCTGGATCAGCTGGAGGCGACTCTGGAGCCGATGGTGCAAGCCCTGGTCATGGCCATGACAGAGATCCGGGTCCGCTACCGGGATGACTTCGATGACTGCGTAGCACATCGCCGGTTCAAGCCCTAACGCATATATGCGTTAGGGCATCCATTCGGAGGCCGGCGCGTTGGGCTTGCGGATCCAAGGGCGCAGCCCTTGGTCGCCGAAGGCCGCTCTTGCGCAGTCGCCCAGCCCACACACAAAAATCGTCCAGTGAGCGGGGCCCCAACAAGGGCCAGAGCGAACGGTGCAGTTGTCCACGGACCAGGTGCGCATCATCGCCTGGGCGGTGGGCAACTGCAGGGCGATTTCCCGAGCCATGCACTTGCTCCCCACGCGAGCTGCTGCAGCGCCCGGCCTGCTGGCCGGCTCGCCCTCGATCTTGATTACCAGGTGGGATGGGCCATCCCGGCCGTGAGGCCGGGTAAGGAGTTGCCCCCTCGGCCGTACGATACAAACGGCAAGCGGAGCGCGCAGGCCGAAGGCCGGAGGCGTGAGGATGGAAGCCCGAAGGGCCAAGACCCGGCGTGCTTTTGGCCGGGGCTTGGTTCACGACAGCCGCCCCCCGAAGGGGGCACGCACAAGAGGGAGAATCAAACGTCTTTCGGAGCCTGGCCAACTCGGGCGTCATGCCAACCTGGCCACTTTAGGAGGTTGTTCGGGCCGTTGCTGGCCAGCCATTTCTCAAGGTACGCCAGCTGCGAGGGATTCAACTCGGTGAGTTTGGGCAGGGTTTGAGTCGCTTCAACCTCGGCCTGCAGATCCAGCACAAAATCAGGCCCCAACTCGTCCAGCTTGGTCAGCACACCGTCAACGGCTTCCAGCAACTGGCGAGGATCACCGCCTCGATCAGCGTATTCGCCCAGCAGCTCCGACCATTCGTCCTGCTGTGCATCCCATTCCTCTGCTTCCTCGGCCTGCTGATTCATCTGGTCCGGGTCTATAGCTTTCATACCATGCGCCCGCTCCAGCCAGTGATCAGCCAGCATGCGTTCGTCGCTGCCGTTGCTGCCGAAGCGGTCAGCCCGGGGCCTGTTGCCAAAGTTCTGGATGCCGGCCAGGTCGCCAATAAAGCTTTCGAGCAGTTCCGCAGGTTTCATCTGATGCCGGCGTGCTTCCCATTCGAATTCAGGCGGAATGCGTACGGAAACAACTTCTGTTTCATCCGGCACGAACTCGCCTTTGGCACCAGGCACAAGCCCTGCCGGTGCGAGAAAGCCGGTAGGTCGACTGTCGCACCGCCAACCGCATGTCAAATGAGCGCGGTGGTGCGGCCACTTCCCATGGTTAAGCGGCACCATCTGAAATTCATCGTTCGTGGTGTCCAGCTCGTACACGCGGCGCAGGCTTTGATCCTGGTAGGCCCGGAAAATCATGGTGCCATTCCCTGCTGCCGACGACGCAAAATGCGCTGGCAGTACATAGCCCACTTTGCCTACGTCACTCTCATTCACGTAATGAGCGGCGCGCAACGTGTGCTGCTTTCCCTGGTACTCGATAACCAGGTCAGCCGTTTTCCCGTCCTCATTGATCTGGTTAGCAACCAGGGTGACGTTATGAATGGAAACTGAGTGAATCCGGTCAGCCTGGAAAATGAGTTCATCAGACGACATTTCGTCTCTCCTTGTGATTCTTCACTTCGATTTTTGGGCGGCAGGCTGGGGGAATGGCTTGGCCATTTCCCGCACCTGTTCGGCCAACTCGGGGGGCAGCCACACCAGGACGGGGACCAGCTCGCCGGCGCCCTGCTCTTCCAGGATTTTCCGCACACGCTTTACCGCTGCGTGCGCGGTCTGCTTGGTCATCCCCCTGGCCTCGGCTACGTCGGTGATGCGCTGGCCATCGACCAGAACGGCCTTGGCCACCTCGACGGTCGAGATGGCCAGGCGCTTGGAAGCAAACAGGGGCGCAACCTTCTTCCATTCTTCTTTGGTGTACATCGGCTGCATTCATCAGCTCCTAGTGTCGGTAGTCAATCAGCCGCGGCCCCCTGCTGGTGAATCCGCTGCCAGATCTCGCAATGCGTGATGGTCGGCAGCGCTAGGAACGTCCAGTAACGACCGCTTGAACGGGCGTACACGCGCACCAGGTCGCCAACCTCGGGGGCTTGCAGTATGAACGAATCGCCGGCCTCGCCGGCGTTGTAGTCGAGCACCTGAGCGCGGCTAAGCGCGAAGTCATACCGGGTTTCGGTGATGCGCGCCGGCTGGGTGCCGTGGGCGGCTTCCTGCGCTTGCAGAAAGCCTACTTCATCGCCCAGCACAGCGCCGGGGTGCCTTACCTGGATCTCTGGCAGCATCAGCCAGGTTGCGCGAGCGGCCCAAGCATTGGGGCCGATCTGGCGGGCATAGTCGATGATTGCGGTTTGGCCGGGTACATAGAAAACTTTTTGCATGGCTGCGATCTCCCTGCATGGTGCAGACCGGGCGCGCTGGGCGCCCGGCCTGGGGCTGTTAGGCGGCTTGGCGCAGGTGCTGGGCCAGTACCCACAGGGCGCGATTCAATTTCACGTCCTGGTCAATGCCGGAAACGGCACGGGTGCTGGTGCGGCGCCCTTGTTTGTTGCGGCCTCGCAGCCCTCCCTTGATGGTG
The DNA here is from genome assembly GCF_019823065.1 of Pseudomonas mosselii. Lineage (NCBI taxonomy): Bacteria > Pseudomonadati > Pseudomonadota > Gammaproteobacteria > Pseudomonadales > Pseudomonadaceae > Pseudomonas > Pseudomonas mosselii. Next base: position 17,773 of record NZ_CP081967.1, on the reverse strand, counting down.
TTTTCCTGTACGCGGTTGAAGGTCGACCAGAGGTCATTGGTGGCGTCTTCGCGGCGGCGTGGTGCCAGAAGCTGGCTAGCGGTCACCGGAGCCGGGCCGTCTGCCGGGTCGTAACGGTAGGCAAGTGCAGCCTCGGCAAAGGCGTGCTGCAGGTCGCCGCCCACTTGGATGCTTTTCATGGTTTCGCGCTGTTCTTCGATCAGCTGGAAGTGATTCAGGACTTCATAGGCGCCCTCGATCACCTCCCCGATGACATCCTGACGCCCACTGTGACGCACTTTTTGATCAAGCGCGGCATCGCCCAGCACCAGGCCATTGGCGCACACGAAACGGAAGCAACCGCCCATCATCTGGTAGCTGCTGGTGCCGTCGTGGCTGTTCAGCAGGATGATTTCGTTGGCTTCCTTGGCCACGATGGTATCGGCGTGGCGCAGGCGGATCATGTGCTTGGTGTGGTCGCGTTTGTCGGTGTTGCGCACGCGGGTTTGGCAGGCCATGAACGGCATGAACCCTTCGCTGCGCAGTGCTTCCAGTACGTCGACGGTGGGAATGTAGCGGTAACGATCGGAGCGGCTTTCGTGAGCTTCCTCGGCAAAGATCGAGGGCGCTACGCGGGCGATATCGTCATTGGTCAGTGGGCTGTCGCTGCGGACCATGCAAGGGTTACGGAAATTGCTGGATAGACGCATTTTTGAATCTCCTTCGCGATTTGCCTGGAGCGGTTGCCGCCGCTGGTTCCAGGCTGTCGAGGCGGAATTGCTTCGACAGGGTTAGTATCGCAAAGGCTCGAACCTAAGTCAACTATTGGTCAAATCTAATTTGACCGTTTGTCGCGCAGAAAAAAGCCCGACATTGCGCCGGGCCTGGTCTTGCGGGTGTTTACTGAAGCTGCCAGCTGAAACGGTACGGGTCCATGAACGGAATGTCGTCGTCAAAGCTGTCAAAGTCGGCTGCTGGCTGTGGTGCAGGTTGCGGCGCTTGCTGCTGAGCTGGCGGGCGCTGCTGTGGGCGCTGCTGCCGTGGCGCCTGCTGGCGGGGTGCTTGGTCGCCGCCGCCCTGGTTGTACGGATCGCCGCCCTGCTGCTGGTTCTGCGGGCGACCGCCTAGTAACTGCATGGTGCCGTTAATGTCGACAATGATTTCGGTGGTGTAACGCTTGATGCCGTCCTTCTCCCACTCGCGGGTTTGCAACTTGCCTTCGATGTAGCATTGGGAACCTTTGCGCAGGTACTCGCCGGCGATCTCGGCCACCTTGCCGAACAGCGAGACGCGGTGCCACTCGGTACGCTCGACCTTCTGCCCGGTTTGCTTGTCGGTCCACTGCTCGCTGGTGGCCAAGCTGAGGTTAGTTACCGCGTTGCCGTTTGGCAGGTAACGGACTTCGGGGTCCTGTCCGCAAGTCCCAACCAGGATCACTTTATTTACGCCACGGGCCATGATGAATCTCCTTTTCCGTCTGGATTAGTCGTTTTCGAAGCAACCGCAAGGGCAGGTCATGCTGTCCAGGCCGTGCCAGCAAAGGCCGTTGTCGGCGTCTTCCTGGCGTTGTGCTTCGTTTTCACTGGCAGACATATAGCCGTAAGCCTCGCGGGCATACGCAAAGATTTCTGCCACTCCCTCGGCCTGGTCATCGGCGCCGAACTCTGCGTCCATGCTCGCACAGAAGGCGTTATGCACCATCGTGTCATAGGTAGGGAAGCGTTCGCATGCTGCGCCGTACAGGTCATCAACCTTGCGCTCCATCGCCTCGCTATTCGACGCGACCGGCGCCCAAATCTTTTTGGCGAAGTTCAGAAAGTCGCCGGTAGTGAGCCAATTGTGGGCGCTGACTGCGGGGGCCTGAGCGGTGATATTCATGTGTGAAACTCCTTCGCGACTACCCTGGAGCGGTTGCCGCCGCTGGATTCCAGGCTATCGAAGCGGGATTGCTTCGACAGGTTTAGTATCGCAAAGGGCCTAACCAAAGTCAACTATTGGTCAAATCTAAATTGACCGCTTGTCGCACATTCTCGCGTGCGAGAAATCATGCTTTTTTCTGCGCCGTACGCTTGACGGCTCTACCGAGCTGCTTTAATGCCGAGCGTTTGGGCGCGGGAAACAAACGCTTTTCAAAGCAGCAGCCGCGAAGCGGATGCCGCCCTGCTCTTTGGGAATGGAAGCGCGCCACCGCTGGGTGGATCTGCTCGGCAGCCTTCGGTAGGACGCGGTAAGCCAGGACTATCCAGAGCCAGGCCGCGTGCAAGGGGACCGTGGAATACCGCAGGGAGCGCAGCGAGTGAGGATATGCCGCGAAAGCCCCTTGCAGGCAAGGCCTGGTGGCGGATAGGCCATTGGGGCGTCCGCTTCCTACCGATGGTTGCTGAGCTAGCCGCAGTGGTTGCCATGGAACGACCGGCAAGCGGAGCGCGCAGGCCGAAGGCCGGAGGCGTGAGGATGGAAGCCCGAAGGGCCAAGACCCGGCGTGCTTCTGGCCGGGGCTTGGTTCACGACAGCCGCCCCCCGGAGGGGGCACGCACAGGACTGCACCTTACTGGGTCCGTCCAGCCGGATGCAGCGCTTCATCAATGCGTTTCGGCGTCATGGAGGATGCAGCATCCGGCACCAATATTTCGATGCGAGTGGTGGTCGGTGGATGCTCCTGCAGATAACGCACTTTTTCCTGGTACTTCTGATCAAGCCGGCGTTGAAGCATATGCCGCGAAGCGAGCATTTCAACCGTCAAAAGACCTACACCGGCAATCGCACAGAGAACCACGGGTAGCCAGTTGCGCCGTTTGGTCTTGCGTTTCATGGCGAGCCTCGTCAGTTGTCCAGGCGCAGCCCGCCGCCTTTGAGGCTGGCCAGCTCGCTGAGCAGCAGCTCGCGCTGCGACGGTGTGATTTTGTTGAGGTACTGCAGCTTGGCCAATGTACCGAGTACAGCGCCGTAACCCATGAGGGGATAGGTCGGATCGGTTCGCCGCCGACGCAACGAATCCTCCAACTGATCCATGGACTGGGCCATCGCTGAGAACTTTTGGCGGATCTCATTGAGGGAGGTGGGCCGGTTTACCAGGTTCGGGAAGTAGTTGGCCAGGCCGGGCCGATCCGAGTCCATCAGGCACTGAATACCCAGCTCCAGATCCTCGCGGGCGGGAGCGGTGGCCACCGACAAAGCCCCCTCGATCTCGGCAACCGAAGCCGTCTCCAGCCACAGCAGCACATCGAGGTACGCGGTCAATTCCTGTTCCGTTCGTTCGTCCATGGCTCAATCCTCAAAATCCATTTCATCGCTGGCATCGACAACCAGGGAGCGGCACTGTTCGGCACGACGCATCAAACTGATGCCCTTACCTGGCCAGAGTGACGCGGCGGCTTCGTACAGCTCGGCGGCTGAATACCACTTCTTCCGATGCTCTGCCAAGCGCGCAGCGGTATGCAGGGCCTGGCTGGAACGTTGGGCTTTGCTCATGGTGAGATCGCGGAACATGGTGTATCTCCTTCGCGTGGTTTCCCGGGGACGGTTGCCGCCGTCTTGACCGGGAAGGTGAGGCGCCCCGGGCGGGGCGCCAGTCGTTATGCTGCCTTGTCGAGGTTGCTGGCCAGCGATAGGCCGACCGCAACAGGTCGTACCCACACCGGCATGTGGCTGAGCAAGAAGGTTTCGCCCTGCTTTGCCAGCAGGAGGGTTTGGGCCATGACGCCTGCAATAGCCTCGGCGGCTTTTGGCGGCACGGCATTACCGATCCGCTCGCGCCACGCCTGATCGCTCAAGCCGTCCAGCTCAAGCATTTCCTCCGGGTCGACCAGGCTTTGCAGCGCGGCCATTTCCAGGGTGGTGAATGGCCGGTGCCAGGTTCCGTCGAGGCTCTGAATCACGCAGGTCAACCGATCATTCGCGGCTGGCATACGCGGATCTGCCACGCTCCACCGGCCATTGTCCAAGCGCGCACTGGCGGAAACAGCGCCGGCCAGGCCCTCCCACGGCACCACGCCATAATGCCCCCCGGTGAGGTAGGCATCGCCTTTCACTCGCCGTAATCCTGGGCGTGGGTCTTGTACTGCAAAGGCGCCCTGCCCTGTCGTGCTGCCTGCAATGACCGTACGTGCGGCACCATCCCAGCGGGTCACGTTGTATTTGCCATGGCCACCAGCTGCACCACGCGGATCTGCCACGCTAAACGTGCCCTGCCCTGGCGACTTGATGCCGATGATTGCGCCGCTCGGGTCCTCCCAGCGCCGTACGCCATATTGTTGGTACTGCGCGGCACTGGCTGGGCTGCGCGGATCTGCGACGGAAAATGCGCCATTGGTGGGGCCAGTTTGACCGGCGACCGTGCCCACTGAATCACCCCAGCCGCGCACGCCGAGATAACCGGAGAATGCTTCCGGCACAATCACAAAGTCGCGCAGGTAGCCATCTTCGATGGCCAACTGATCGAGGCTGCGCCAGTCCTTACCGGCCTCGACCAGGGCAAGGCGTACCCACGTTTTCCATTGCAGTGCAGGAACGCGGTGCATCGGGCCGGCGCGCTCGATATCGCCCGGCAGCGGCATGCGGCCAAGAACAGCACCGACCGATTGCAGGGACTTTTTCTCCGGCTCATAGAGGAACGGCGGCACCTTCTCGACGTGCCGGGCCACCAACAGGAAGCGCTTGCGGCTTTGGGCCAACCCGCCCAGCTCCCCGCAGTCGTGGGTTGTCTCATTCACGGCATAGCCGAAGAAGTTCAGCACCTGGACGATCTGATCGAGCAGGTGGCGACCACGGGTGGCCAGGCGTGGCACATTCTCGAACACGATCAGGCTCACCGGGTTGTGCTGCCAGGCTTCGCACATGAGCCACACGCAGCGCAACGTCAGTTCATTGAGGGCCTGATATTTGGGGGTGAGGCTCAAAGCCTCGGACAACAAGCCAGAAGCCCCCTTGCAGGGGCTGCTGATGAACACCACATCGGGATCCTGGAAGCCCGCAGCGCGGCGTATGTCTGCCGGCGTAGCCTCTCGCCATTCGGCGGGCGGCTCCTTGCCATGAAAGGCGGTGTACTGCTCGCGGGTGAACAGGTCCATTTGTGTACCTGGTACGCCGGCCAAGCGGTCGAAGTCGCGCAGCGCGCCGGCGTCCACATCGACGCCGCCAATGCAGCGCCATTCTGCCTGCAGGTGGCCAACTACCTCTTTGTTCTGGTTGAAACCCTTGGCGCCGCCGCCAAGCCCGCAGCAGAAATGAAAGTGCTTGAGCACATACCTTGTAAGCATGTTCGTCATCCGTCACGAATGCCCGGACACCAGGTCCGGGCGGGGCTGTGGTCAGAGGGCGCGGGCAGTTGCCTCGGCCATATCGCGGAAGATCTCGGCGTGCAGTTCCAGCGGGAACTCCGCGATGACTTCGCGCTGGCCGATGCCGGAACGCTGAGCGACGACGGTGTACATGGTGACGGTGGCGGGGTCTTGCCCTGGGCGGGCCTGGTGGGATGGCTCGACGGTGAAGCCGGCGAACTCGCGCAGCTGCGCGGCTGAGCTGAAATAGAACAGGTGGGTTTCGATAGCCATTGGTGAATCTCCTTCGCTGTGTGCCCGGAGCGGTTGCCGCCGCTGGTTCCAGGCTGTCGAAGCAGGATTGCTTCGACGTACCCAGTATCGCAAAAGCAAAACCTACTGTCAACTATTGGTCAAATCTAATGTGACCGTAAGTTGATTACTGCCATAGCTCCATCTGCTCGGCGGTGATGTCGACCACGGGTATTCCTGGTGTGCGTGAGTCCAAGGCGTTGTCAGGATCTCGCAGGGTGTCGGATAGCTTGGCGAACCGTGCTCGATCAGTAGCGGTGCGCTTGACGTTGAAACCCTCGTCCACAACGTCGTTGACCCGTGCCCACTGATTCCAGGCGAAGCTACGGCCCAGCCCTACCGTGGTCGTCGTGCTGGGGAATCCATCGGCATTGCGCACCAGGTCTTCCCATGAGGCACCGAACTGCACCGCGTCGAAACGACTGTGCTTGCCGGTGAGCGCGTTGCGTTCCAGCAACAGGGCACGCTCCAGCAGATCCGGGTGATTCGCGGCAAGCCAATACAGCTCCCAGTGCTTGGAAGCTGGGCAGAAAAAGCAGGCCGATTTGATCGGCACCAGGTCCGCACCGAGGGCCTGGGTGATCGACCGTACGCAATCGCGCCGGGTCCAGCGGACCAGTTGCAAGGGATAGACATAATCGAAGTCGGCGTCGGCTGGTTTGATCGCCTTAGACCGGCGCAGGTCGGCTTTGCCGCAGTCATACCCGATCAGCTTGACGATGCGCTGCCCGGTTGCCTGGGCATGCTTCCAAAGTGGGTGGGGGGACCTGGCGTTGGGGCCGGAGCGAGCGCCCTTGAGAAACTGATCCTGGGGCACCTGCTTCCACTTCACCGAACAGGACTTCATGCCAAAGGCCAGGCTAGGCAACGTTTCGTTGGCCATGCAGTTGCCGTACAGATCCTGGTATTCAGTGGTCGGCTTGGGCTTTTTCCGGCACACGCTGACAGTCGGCCAGCCCCACGCCCGCAGTACGGAATCCATCGCCTCGATGTGGGCCAGCGTCTCGGGCTTCTCTGCGCCAGTGTCGGCAAAGGTGATGATATCCGGGCGCAACCCTGCCGCGTGCAGAGCTACCAGCATGGCCGTGGAGTCCACGCCAGATCCGAAACAGACGGCCAGCAGCCGCCCTGCCAACGCAGTGCGCAGGGCCTCGACCTGGGCCAGGGATAAAATGGGCTGAGCGCTGTCCAGTGGACAGCCGCGGCTGATCGCGTTCATGCGTGCTCCTTCGCAAGTGCCCGGAGCGGTTGCCGCCGCTGGATCCGGGCACTGTGGGGGTGATTACTCGGTGTCGTCGCCTATCAGGTCGCACAAGCTGGGGGCCAGATCGACTATGGCCGCCCTGTTGTTCGGTCCTGTCACCTCAAACACGCAGGCGCTGTCGGGATCACCATCTGCAATACGCGATTGGAAGTAGTGGCGGGCACACGCCTGTGCTGCCGCCCGGTGGTCGCCTTCAACGTCAACATCAACAGTCCATACAACTCGATAGCTAGGCATTGGGGTTTCTCCTTCGCAGTGCCGGAGCGGTTGCCGCCGCGTGTACCGGCTAGGGTTACTTGCCTTCGAAATAGGTGGGTCGCTGGGCCAGCTCGCGGGCAATCAATTCATCCGCGAACAATGGCGCTTGTTTCTCTATCCGCCGCTCAAGGTTCTTGCGCCGTACCTTGCCCTTGGCCTCGTCGCTCCAGCGCCTCACCGCTTGCGAGGCTGGGAAGTCCAGGCAGACGCCATAGCCTGCTGGGCGGGCCTCCCACGCCTTGCGCATTTCCTCGGGGAGCTTCTGCCCTGCCGGCGCCTCGATCACCAGCAACTCAAAGGCGCCAGGGCAAGGCAGGTGAGGCATACACCAGCGTAGGGAGTAGCGCCACATGGGCGGCGCTACCTGCTGGGTGGCCATCACGCAAAGTCCCACTGTGCCTGATCCCAACCCGGCAGCTTGCGCTGGGCCGCTTGGCGGATGCTGTGCAGGGTGCGGAATGCCTCGGTCGCGTAGTAGTCGCGATTTTGGTTCGACTGGTACTCCAGGCATTGAATGAGCTTGAGGGCTTCAAGGGGGGTGGGTTTGCGCACGGTTTCATCCAGCCCGAACAGTTCGGCCCTGAAGGTTTCGCCCGGATAGCGCGCACGAACCGAGCGCAGGTTTTCGTCCAGCAGTTGCTGGCCCTGGTCGGCCAGGATTTGGTAGGTCGTCGCATCGGGCTTGCCGGTGCAGCCGAACATGAGGATGGCGGAAATATGGAAACGGTCGACGATATAGGCGCTCATGGAAATCTCCTTCGCAACGTGCCCGGAGCGGTTGCCGCCGCTGGTTCCGGGCTGTTGAAGCGGTATTGCTTCGACCTGGTTAGTATCGCAAAGGGGCTTGCATAAGTCAACTATCAGTCAAATCTAATTTGACTGATAGTATATTCCACTTGCTACGCAGCCCGAGCGTCTGGAAGGACGTTGCCGGCATAGTATTCAGCTATCTGCTCGTTCACCTTATCCAGCAGATCCAGGCGCAGGAACTCCAGATGGAGCGTGCCTTTCTTGAAGGCTTTAGCCCGGTAGATCTCGTTCTCGAACACTTCCCCAGCCTGAAAGGCAGCATCCATAGCTGAGGTCAATGCGTGAGGCTGGAAGGGCTTGCCATCGAGCGTTTGAAATACCCTATCAAGGTCATTCAGCTTGTCTTTTGCCCACGAACCGTACCGGATGCAAAGACCACTTGTGAACGAAGATTCGACCATGCCTTCCATGATGACTTTCGGGCCGATGCGGAACGGCTCTTTAGCGTTTGTGCGGTAGTCGTCAGATAGATACCGGAACACATTGAAAACCCCACGCTGGAACATCGATTCGGCGTTTATGCGCAGGTCAATGAACGTCGCGCTAATTGTCGATGCGGTGAATTCAGGCGGGGATGGGCAAAGGCTTTTCTCAAACTCCGCGACGGCCTCCGCGTCCATGAGCTGTTTAAAGCCGGTCATATCGAACGCCCGGCGCCATAGGGAGGTGTCCAGTTCGCGGCGCACCCTGTCCTGGTCTTCCCTGATTTTCCCGGCGTGAGGCATCAGATAGCGACCATGAGGCGCTAGGACTTCCTCGGCCATCTCAAGTGTGCGGCGTGCATCTGCCATCAGGCGCAGCGCTTCCTCGCGGGCAGTTAGCAGATCGTCCAGCGTAGTAGGTAGCGCCAACTCTTTGAAAATAGACATTGTTCTGACTCCTTCGCAACGTGCCCGGAGCGGTTGCCGCCGCTGGTTCCAGGCTTGTCTAAGCGGGATTGCTTCGACGGATTCAGTATCCCAAAAGAAACTGCTTGCGTCAACTCTAGGTCAAATCTATATTTACCATAAATTGACTTTCTCGCATGCGAGAACCTTGTTCAATCGTGATTTATAAGCTACAATCAATCCCATGAAGACAATTAAACAAACCGCCACGTACAGGAACTGGGAACGCAAGCTGCGAGACAAGCAGGCCAAAGCCATCATCGCTGCGCGAGTCTTCCGCGTTGCGCATGGTCTGCTTGGAGACGTTCAACCAGTGGGCCAAGGGATCAGCGAACTGCGTATCCACCACGGCCCCGGCTACCGCGTGTATTTCCAGCAGCGCGGTAACCAGCTGGTCCTGTTGCTGTGTGGTGGGGACAAGAGCAGCCAAGCGCGGGATATCGAAACCGCCAAGTCCTTGGCCAGCCAGTGGAGTGACGATGAATGAAAGAACAATTTTACGACTACGATCCCGCTGATGCGCTGACCGATGCTGAGTCCATCGCAGTATTCATGGAGGACGCATTCGAAACAGGCGATGCGGCCTATATCGCAAAATGCCTGGGTGTCGTGGCCCGCGCCAAAGGGATGACCGCCCTTGCCAATGAATCTGGCCTTTCCCGCGAACACCTTTACCGGTCGTTCTCGGACAAGGGCAATCCGACCTTGAAAACCCTGCTGGCCGTGATGCGTGCCGTTGGCCTGGACCTGACAACACGCAAGCACGTTGAACCGGCACACTAACAACCCAAAAGGAGTCGCTATGAACACGGATCTGATCGTCAAAAGGATTTTGCTCACACCCGTGGCAGCTGGCTTTGGGTGGCTCGTTGCCACCATGATTGTGATCGGCCTTAACCTGGCCTTACCTACCGTTTCAGTCCCATGGATAGAGCGCGCTGGGCCTATCGGCGCCATTGTGGGCATCGCCATTTTTTACTGGATGACCTGGAAAGATGGTCGCTCGGCCACGCGGAAAGGTTAGGCCCATGCCGAGAATTAGCCTTAGCAACAGACTGCGTGACTGGTCGCGTCTATGGGTACTTTCTGGCGATGACATTTCCTGCCAGGAATGCGGAATGGCAACCCGAGCCAGTGAGCCGGACAGAATATTTGTGCATGGATACGGGTGCAGCCTTCAAACCCCAAACCATCAGTTTCCTTGGCGAGATCTGGCTGAGGCAATGGCCAAGCTACCTGGTAAAACCAAAGCTGCCCGTGCCCAAGACCCCTGCTATTACGTGAAATAGGCACCATCCACACAAGGAGTAATACGCACATGGAAAACATCGCTTGCATGACCAAAAGGCCGCGTTACGCCCTCGCTTGGGCGGTATGGGTGGGCGTCGCCGCGTGGGCATCGCTACATTCCCCCTACCCTGGATTCACTGGCTGGGACTATGTGTTATTCGCGTTCCTGGTCATGGTGCCCAAGGGCATAAATGGCGAGTTCCCCGCGTTGACGGATAGCCCTGATGATCTGACGCCGGAGAGAAAACGCCGCTACGTCTATACGCTGATCACGCTGGGGCTTTTTGCCTGCTTGCTGTCACGGCACGTCTCCATTCTCGACAGCCCCCTGGTGCGTGTATTCATCGGCTGAATCAACTGTCCAGAGCGCTTGACCGCAGGCGCTCTTGCAGATCTGCTTTAATGCCGAGCGTTTGGGCGCGGGAAACAAACGCTTTTCAAAGCAGCAGCCGCGAAGCGGATGCCGCCCTGCTCTTTGGGAATGGAAGCGCGCCACCGCTGGGTGGATCTGCTCGGCAGCCTTCGGTAGGACGCGGTAAGCCCGGACTATCCAGAGCCAGGCCGCGTGCAAGGGGACCGTGGAATACCGCAGGGAGCGCAGCGAGCGAGGATATGCCGCGAAAGCCCCTTGCAGGCAAGGCCTGGTGGCGGATAGGCCATTGGGGCGTCCGCTTCCTACCGATGGTTGCTGAGCTAGCCGCAGTGGTTGCCATGGAACGACCGGCAAGCGGAGCGCGCAGGCCGAAGGCCGGAGGCGTGAGGATGGAAGCCCGAAGGGCCAAGACCCGGCGTGCTTCTGGCCGGGGCTTGGTTCACGACAGCCGCCCCCCGGATGGGGGCACGCCCGTGGCGCGCTGGCTCGTTTCCCCCAGCGTTTACTGGTGGATTGCTCAAAAAATAGTTGCCATACCTGTCAACTCTTGCGACTATTAACCCAGTCAGATGATCTTTGCGAGACCTGGCAAAGCGGCTCCTAACCGCGATGCCGAAGAAAACCGCCCTCCTACGGCGGTTTTTTTTCGCCCAAAAAAAGCCTGGTCAGCCCCCTTTTGTGATGGCACAGCGACAGCGGAGCCGGTAATATCGCGGGCAGTCGTTTGTGGCATGTTTGTACCGGGTGGGGTGCCCCCGTTCTAAAGATTCAAAACACTGCTGGGGACGCGGGCCTAGGAATCCGCGCGGATTTGATCCCTGGTTAACATCAGCCCCGCCCGCGTCTCGCAGAGATCATCTGACTTGCTATCTCGTCGTCGGCCTGTGTTCCGGAAAAGCTGCGATAGAGACAGAGGCCCGCACCGTGAGGGTCCTTGGAATGCATAAATTCCTTAAAGATCTCACCATCCAGGTTGTTGCAAAGCTCCTGGTTGAGTGGATCCGCGATAGTTGGAACGGCTAACACCTGACTGACGGAGGAACCCGCTGCGGCCTGGCCAACGCGGGTTTTCTTTTGCCTGTGATCCGGCTCGCTCGCCGGCATCGGCCCCCCAGCGGGCAAAAAAAAGCCCCGCCATCGAGTAGCGGGGCCTACAGCTGTGTTACTAATCAATCAAGGTGGTCACGAATCCAGAGCCAGGCCCTGTACACGTTTGTCAGCTTGGCCAGGAAATCAGCCACGTTGACCACCTCTATGAGACGCTTTAGCGTTTTCATAGAACCCCCAAAAAGGTAGGTCCCTGGCCCGCCGCACTTACCGGACAGTGCAACGGTTTCACTGATCAGCCCCGTAAGGGTGTTGACGCTATCAGCGAACCAGAGTGTTCATCGGCCCTCTCCATTCCCGGCGCGTTGTCCAGACGCGGTGGAAAGGCCCCCCAAGGCAGCAAGCCGCCCGGTGCTCTACTTCATACCGCAAAAACCATGACCGAAAAAAGCCTTTTTACGCGTTTGTGAAGTTTATTTTTCCGAATGACGACGGGGGCTTGACGATGCCCAGCAATGCCGCTAGGTGGCGGCAACAGGCTGATAAACTGGGCATATTCGCTCAAACTCCCAAAAAAATTGCGTTAGCCAAAATGATGATCGCTTTACTCGGCGCTTCGGTGAATCTTCCGATGATCAATTTTGATCATTGCGCCGGTCGCTGTTCGGCTATTGCGCAACCAGTACCACTGTATTTACTATCGGCCTTGTTGACGCTATCAGCGAACCGCGAAACGAACGTCCATTCGATTCGCACAAACGAACCGCCCGTCCAGGCGGTTTTTTTGTGCCCGAAATTCGCCGCCGACTTCGCCGGTGAATTCGGCGTTCGGTGCGTAGCAGCGCCTATCATAGGCAGTTCGTTACCAGGTTTGCACGAACACCATGACCGAGAACGACTATACCTTCGCTGGTGCGGGCTGAGCCTTTTATACCAGCGGCTCTAGCCGCATCGCTCGACCTGAATTACTGTATATGGATACAGTAATTCACGGTGCCTTATGAACGCGCTTACTCCCCTCCCCCTCGCGGCTTCCGATCAGCTGCTGCAGGTGCTTGCCGGCTGTGCTGCAGGCGGCTTTCCGAGTCCAGCAGCTGACTATTACGAGCCACCACTTTCCCTGGATGAACTGATGAACATCCGCGCCCCGCATGTCTGGATCGTCCAGGTAGAAGGCGACAGCATGCGCGATGCCGGCATCTTCGACGGGAGCCGCCTGGTGGTCGACCGCTCGATCACGCCCAGCGCTGGGCATATCGTGCTGGCCTACGTCGACAACCAGCCGCTGGTGAAGCGGCTGGCCAGGTCGCCGGCAGGCTGGATTCTTGAATCGGCTAACCCCGCGTACAAGAGCATCGCGCCCAGCGAGTACGGCACCATCGAGGTGTTCGGGGTCGTGACTTGGGATCTCACGCAGCATGCACAGTGAACCTCGGCCCGTCTTCGGCCTGGTGGATGTGAACTCGTTCTACTGCAGCTGTGAGCGCATTTTCAGACCGGAGCTGCGGCAACGCCCAGTCGTTGTTTTGAGCAACTCGGACGGTTGCATCGTGGCTCGTACGAACGAGGCGAAAGCCCTTGGGTTGAAGATGGGGGACCCCTACTTCAAGGTGCGCGGCTTCTTGGAGCAGAACGGCGTCGCCGTTTTCAGCAGCAATTACACCTTGTATGGCGAGCTGAGTCATCGCGTGGGTGTGGCCATCGAATCCCTGGTACCGGACTGGGAACGGTATTCGATTGACGAACTGTTCGTGCGACTCGACGGGCTACCTGAGCCGATCATTGATGTAGGCCGGGCGATTCAAGCCCGAGTGCTGCAGTGGACTGCCCTACCGGTAGGAGTAGGCATCGGCCACACGAAGACCCTGGCAAAGGCGGCGCAGCACGCCTCGAAAGTGTGGCGAGAGAAAACAGGCGGCGTGGTCGACCTGCGCAAGCCCGAGGCGGTCGAATGGCTGCTCCGGCGAATGCCGGTTGATGAAGTGTGGGGGATCGGTCGCCGTATGCGTGACAACCTGGCCCGCGACGGAATAAGCACGGCCTGGGAGCTGTCGCAGGCCGAAGCGCGAGCGATGGGCCGCAAGTACAGCGTTGTGCTTGAACGGACCATCAGGGAGCTGCAGGGCGAATCCTGCATGGACCTTGAACAGTCCACGCCTGCCAAGCAATCGATCTGCTCAAGCAGGATGTTTGGCCAGCGTGTGCATACGCTCCAGGGCCTGCAGGAGGCGCTGGCGACCTACATTCACCGCGCCGCGGAGAAGCTGCGCCGGCAGCGCTCGCTGTGCGGTGCCCTGCGCATCGGCATCCAGACTTCATTCCATGGCGACGGGCCGAAGTACGCCAACGCGGCCTCCTGCATACCCGCATACCCAACGGATGACGTTCGGCAGCTGACCAAATACGCGCTGCAGGCGGTAGGGGAGATCTATCGGCCCGGCTTTGCTTACAGCAAGGCCGAGGTGCTGCTGATGGATCTGCGCAAGCGGGGGGAGTACACGCAGGACCTGTTCAGCCCGAGCCAACCCGAGCGCTCGGACGCTCTGATGGCTACCATGGACAAGATCAACCGCCGATGGGGCCACGACTGTTTGCGGACTGCCGCTGTCCCGCTGACGCCGGATTGGGGCATGCGGCGAGCATTGCTAAGCCCCAGTTACATGACCAGCTGGGACCAGCTGTGGAAGGTACAATGCCGGTAATTCTCGCGTGCGAGAATCAGCTTTTGCGGCTGGCCAGCCGCTTGCGGCGTACGCCAATGCTCGCACGGGATACTCCGGCAAGCTTGGCCACCAACGCATCTGGCACCTTCCCTAACAGGTGGTCGTAGCGGGACGCTACAGACACACGCTTATAGGGTTGAATACCCAAGAAAGCGCAGCGCTGCACAATCACTGGGTACGGCACGCCAACCTGCCGGCAAATTTCAGTCGGGGTCATGGTCGCCAACAGTGACTCATAACCCAACCAGGGGCCGTGGTAGTCGGGAATGGGAGTAGGGGGGCTGTCACCAGGTATTGGTTGCACAGGTTCAAAGCCCAGTCCTTCGCGGACTTCCTGAACCATGGCCAGATCGACGCTGGCCAACCGGGCAATCTCCTGGTCACTGACATAGCCAAAGAGCGATTTGTAGGGCCGCAGGTCATGACTGAGCGGCAACACCTGTTTGCGGGGTGCGGGCCGGAACACCGGCAGAATGCCCAGCGACTCGCGGTAGGCTTTGACACTTTTGTTGGTGACGCCACAACGCGCAGCGATTGCACTGTCGGGGGCAAATCCCAGCAGATTCTTGTAGGGTTCTATCATCTGGCCGACCGACCAGGGCGCAATCCCAAGTTGCTCACGGCGGCGCCGGATCCTGTGCGGGGTGGACCCGATCAAACGGGCAAGCTCAACATCCTTGAGCTTGCCCAGTTTGCAGTCGTACCACCGGGCTTGCCCCACAAGCTCCCAGTCGACGGTCGCCATGCTACGGATGCCGAGCTGGTGGGAAGGCTGGAATGTTCAGGCCACGCGGGTCTGAACTGGCATCCCAAGACCACCACCCGGTCGGCCCGTAGTGCTGGGCGTAGTAGGCGCACTTGACCTGCTTGCGGGCCAGGTACTTCGGATCCTGACGGCCATACACTTCCATCGGCACCTCTCTGCCGGCGCCGACGTCCATCAGCCAGAAATCGGGAAAGACCTGCTCCTGCCCAGCATCGAAACGCATGGGCTTGATGAACCGGCGCCCTTGCTCGCGCAACAGCGCCTCGATCACACCCTCGTAGCCAGATTCAATGGGGATCCATTCATCACTGACGACCATCAGGGCGACGTTGAGCGCTTGGGCTTTGCTGGCTGAGGTGGGCTGATCGGTCTGAACAATAGCGATGACGCGCCGCCCTTCACGCCAACCGCGCAACGCAGCCTCGTAGCTCCGGGCGGTTCTCTGCCAAAGATCGCCGTCAGTGAACAGACGCGGAATGCCGTTGAAGCCGGTGATGGTGATGTACCGGTCCATGGTCTGCTCGCGTTCCTCGGAGTAGCCGGCCAGCGGGGCAATGACGACCAAGCGGCGGCTGTTCCTCATTGCGCTGGCCACCTTGAGGCTGTTGGCGTCGGCCTGCTGGCCAGCTGAGTTCGTCGCAATGACCAGGGCATCGCCAATCCTCATGCGCGAAGCCAGCATGCGGTCGGCAGCTTGCTGCAGCCGACTGTGAATCAGCCCGAGGCCGCGCTTGCCGGCCATGCCTGGCACCCACTGATTGAGGCCCGCTTCGCTCCATAGCAGATGCAGCAGGCCACCCAAGGTCATCGCCGGCTTCGTGGGCTTTCCGCTTGATGGGGCAGGGGCGGTGCCCTCCATCGGCTGAACTTCTGCCGGATCCTTCTTGCGCAGCGATAGGGTGAGTTTGACCTTGAGGTCACCGTCCTTGGTTTCCTCGACCACGCCTTTGCTGTAGGCGCCTAAGCCCGACTTGTCGGGGTCGGGCGAGTAGTACAGGCAATCAAGCGCATGCTCGGCGCCGGTGTGGGGATAGCGGGATAGGTGGAAAGAATCCTTATCTGACCTGTGCCGTACGGCCAACCTCCGCGTGCCTTTGCCTGGGCACAGGCAGCGGACCAGGGCATGGCCGTGTGCCTTCTGCAGCACGCCTTTCCACTGCACCGCATAGCTTGGCTGGGTCTGGTAAGCCTCCGAATACTGCTCGGCCTTTTCGCCAAGCCCGATGCTTACCGCATACCGTTGATCTGCCATAGCTGCTTCCTCCGTGTCGCTGTGAAATCTCCCGTGCTCGATGTACAATGAGCAGGTGGATTTTTGCTCCTTCGCAAAAACCTAGAAACCCGCAAGCATTGCCGTGCTGCGGGTTTCGTCTTTTTGGGGCCTGGCTAAATCAGGCCTTGAAGTCGCCAAGCTCGATGACTGGCGTAGCCTGTGCAATGTCGATCTGCGTGGTGCGACCATCAGCCGTACGAAACGCCATGTTCATTGGCGGTGCAGGATCGTCCTGCAGCTGGGCCACGCAGCGCTTGTTCAACAACTCGAAAAGCCACTCGGCATCATTGACCGCATCCACCGGATCACGCGGTAACGCTTGCTGCAAGCTGTGCCTAAACCAGTGCGAGCTGGTGGGATCAGCCAACGCAGCTGCAATTTCACTGTCTGCCTCGCTGGCCACCAGTGCCTTGTCTACCGGCTGAGTTGTCGCCTGGATGGCTAACTGATCGATGGCACGCAGTTCATGCTTGGTCGCCTCGTCCAGTCCGCTGTCGAAGTTGGTCAGCTGGGTGAGGGCGGTCAGTTGCCACCAGGCCGAAGAAACACCCTCATTGCGGTCCACGCCGTTGGGCAGCGCCAAGGCACCGGTCAGCTCGACCAGGTGCTGCTTGGCGGATTCGATCAGCGTCCGCTGCAGCTGTGCATAGCGCTCGTCAGACATGATCGACTTCCCCAGCTGCCGGTTCTTGCTTGGCCTCCAGGGCCGCAACGACGGTGCAGTGGTCGAGCGATACCGCACCGGACAAACCGGCAACAAAAATCACGGCTTGGCCACACATCACCCACGCTTTGCCTCGCGTTTCGTCGCGGTGCGTTTCACCCTGGCCATACAGTTCTTCGTAGCTGACCAAGGCGCCATGTGGGTAATCGCTGTTCCAGTCGAAGCATTGGGCCTTGGCGTGCAGCTCCTGTTCTTCGAAAGTCCTGTTGCTTGGCTGTGGCATCGTGAATCTCCCTGAATGATGATCGCGGTTAGCTGTTGCTGTGTGGAATCGACGGCATATCAGGCAACATGCCGTCCAGCGATTCCTGGGCGGGTGGGTCCATGCCAGGGCCTGCAGGCAATTGAATGTCGCCGTCTTCCATCGTTGGCAGCTGCTTGAGCTTGGCATCGCCCAAATCGGCCTGGTCCTCTGTCGAAACCAGCACCCGTGCGTTGAATAGGGCGTACTGCAGATTGTCCCGCTTGTCGGCCCAAGCGATGCGGCTGTTCACCACATAAGCGAGCGTGCCACCCCGTTGGCCACCTACGCTGATGGTCTGGATCCAGTTGTGCTTGGTCAGAATGGCGATAGCGCGTTTTGTGGTGGCCACCGATGTTTCCATCAGTTTGGCCAGCGTGGCCTGGCTGATAATGAGCGCGCCTTGCTTGTCCATGTGCTGCACCAGGATGTGCATCAACTGGGCGGCGCGGGGCGCCTGCGCTGTCAACGCGGCCCATGCTTCGTGGCCAGCGCGTTCAGTCTGCACCCAAGTGCCGCGCTGGGCAGGCTGCGCATAGGCGCGGATCTCGTTATTGTCACTGGCCAT
>NZ_CP081966.1:6087500-6280778 GCF_019823065.1 Pseudomonas mosselii | reverse complement strand
GGATATCCCCTGAGTTGAAAGCCGGATGAGGCAAAAACAAACCGCCATTGTACCGGGCGGGCGATCAGTTATCCACACGTGACGCCACCCACTATCAGGGTAAATCCGCCAAAAAACGACTTGAATACCCTTCGGCCACTGTTGATAAGCCCTGTGGATAACGACACATGAGGGCTATGCACAACCCTGGGTTCTGGGCTGTGGATAAAGCACCTGTGGATAAAGCACCTTTTCCCGCACAGGTTTTCCTCATGCGGGACACAGACAGAACACTCCTTACCGACAAGGTTGTGATTTTCTGTACAGTACGTCAATCGTGGCCTTGAGAAGGTTATCCACAGAAGGTTATCCACTTAAGATCTATAAGTTCTTCAGAAAAGCTTTTTATATGCCTCTTCTGTTTTTTTGATTTGCCCGCTTTCAGGTTAGCAAGGTCAACAGGATGCCCATCGACCTGGCTCGACCTTCCATAAGGAAAGGCTGGTTGGAAATTGACCTATCGGCTTGCTTTCTCTAGAATCGCCGATCTCTTAAAAAGGGGGCCCTTCCGGCCCGTTGTCGACCAACCCAGGTAACACGCCATGAAACGTACTTTCCAACCAAGCACCATCAAGCGCGCCCGCACCCACGGTTTCCGTGCCCGTATGGCTACCAAGAACGGCCGTGCCGTTCTGTCGCGTCGCCGTGCCAAAGGCCGTAAGCGTCTGGCCATTTGATTTTTCGGTACAGGTGGTGAGTCAGGACTTCAGTCGGGACAAGCGACTGCTTACACCCCGGCATTTCAAAGCGGTCTTCGACTCCCCAACCGGCAAGGTTCCAGGGAAAAACCTGCTTATCCTTGCCCGCGAGAACGGCCTCGATCATCCACGCCTCGGCCTGGTGATCGGCAAGAAGAGCGTCAAGCTCGCCGTTCAACGCAATCGCCTGAAACGCCTGATGCGCGATTCGTTCCGCCTGAACCAGCAGATGTTGGCCGGGTTGGATATCGTGATCGTTGCACGCAAGGGGTTGGGCGAAGTGGAAAACCCAGAATTGCACCAACACTTTGGCAAGCTCTGGAAGCGACTGGTCCGCAGTCGGCCCTCTCCAGCGGTCGCCGATTCCGCAGGGGTAGACAGTCACAATGCGTAAACTGGCCCTCGTTCCGATCCAGTTCTACCGTTACGCCATCAGTCCACTGATGGCCAGTCACTGTCGTTTCTATCCCAGCTGTTCCTGTTACGCCTATGAAGCCATCGAAAACCATGGCCTCTTGCGTGGTGGGTGGCTGGCCGTTCGTCGCCTGGGGCGTTGTCATCCGTGGAACGACGGCGGTTTCGATCCCGTTCCACCTGCTCCTTCCTCCCGAACTTCTTCGATAGCCGAGTAATCATGGATATTAAACGCACGATCCTGATCGTCGCCCTGGCAATCGTGTCCTATGTCATGGTCCTCAAATGGAACCAGGACTATGGCCAGGCTGCCCTGCCGACTCAGAATGCTGCTGCCAGCAATGCTGCCCCGGCCCTGCCGGACACCGTGCCGGCCGGCAACTCCGGTGCCAGCGCCGATGTGCCGAGCGCCAATGCTGAATCCAGCCCTGCTGAACTGGCGCCGGTCGCGGTCAGCAAGGACCTGATCCGGATCAAGACCGATGTCCTGGACCTGGCTATCGACCCGGTCGGTGGTGACATCGTCCAGCTGAACCTGCCGAAGTACCCACGTCGCCAGGACCATCCGGACATTCCGTTCCAGCTGTTCGACAACGGCGGCGAGCGCGTGTACCTGGCCCAGAGCGGCCTGACCGGCACCAACGGCCCGGACGCCCGCGCCACTGGTCGCCCGCTGTACGCCGCGCAGCAGAAGAGCTTCCAGCTTGCCGACGGTCAGGACCAGATGGTCGTGGACCTGAAGTTCAGCGAGAACGGGGTCAACTACATCAAGCGCTTCAGCTTCAAGCGCGGTGAGTACGACCTGACCGTCAGCTACCTGATCGACAACCAGAGCGGCCAGGCCTGGAGCGGCAACATGTTTGCCCAGCTCAAGCGCGACGCCAGCTCCGACCCGTCGTCGAGCACCGCGACCGGTACGGCCACCTACCTGGGCGCCGCCCTGTGGACAGCTTCCGAGCCGTACAAGAAAGTGTCGATGAAAGACATCGACAAAGGCAGTTTGAAAGAAAATGTGACCGGCGGCTGGGTCGCCTGGCTGCAGCACTACTTCGTGACCGCCTGGATTCCGAGCAAATCGGACAACAACGCTGTCCAGACCCGCAAGGACAGCCAGGGCAACTACATCATCGGCTACACCGGCCCTGCGCTTAACGTTCCTGCCGGCGGCAAGGTCGAAACCAGCGCCATGCTGTATGCAGGTCCGAAAATCCAGTCCAAGCTCAAGGAACTGTCCCCAGGCCTGGAACTGACCGTCGACTACGGTTTCCTGTGGTTCATCGCCCAGCCGATCTTCTGGCTGCTGCAACATATCCACAGCCTGCTCGGCAACTGGGGCTGGTCGATCATCGTCCTGACCATGCTGATCAAAGGCCTGTTCTTCCCGCTGTCGGCCGCCAGCTACCGCTCGATGGCGCGCATGCGTGCCGTGGCGCCGAAACTGGCTCAGCTCAAGGAACGCTTCGGTGACGATCGCCAGAAGATGTCCCAGGCGATGATGGAGCTGTACAAGAAAGAGAAGATCAACCCGCTGGGCGGCTGCCTGCCGATCCTGGTACAGATGCCGGTGTTCCTGGCCCTGTACTGGGTACTGCTGGAAAGCGTAGAGATGCGCCAGGCCCCGTGGATGCTGTGGATCACCGACCTGTCGATCAAGGATCCGTTCTTCATCCTGCCGATCATCATGGGCGCTACCATGTTCATCCAGCAGCGTCTGAACCCGACCCCGCCGGATCCGATGCAGGCCAAGGTGATGAAAATGATGCCGATCATCTTCACCTTCTTCTTCCTGTGGTTCCCGGCCGGTCTGGTGCTGTACTGGGTTGTGAACAACTGCCTGTCGATTGCACAGCAGTGGTACATCACCCGCAGCATCGAGGCAGCGACCAAGAAAGCTGCCGCTTGACGGGCAAGCCTGTTTGCCTGTGAATAAAAACGCCCCCTAGTGGGGCGTTTTTGCTATCTGACGAATTCGTTGTAGAGGCTTTCGAGCATGAACACTGTGCGTGAAACCATCGCTGCCATCGCCACCGCCCAAGGCCGCGGCGGGGTCGGCATTGTCCGTTTGTCCGGGCCGTTGGCCAGCCAGGCCGGGCAGGCCATTACCGGCCGCACGCTGACCCCGCGCCATGCCCACTATGGCCCGTTCCGCGATGCCGATGGTTTGGTCCTGGATGAAGGCATCGCGCTGTTCTTCCCCGGGCCGAACTCGTTCACCGGCGAAGATGTGCTCGAGCTGCAGGGCCACGGGGGACCGGTGGTCATGGACATGCTGCTGCAGCGCTGCCTGCAGTTGGGCTGCCGGTTGGCACGCCCGGGCGAGTTCAGCGAGCGTGCGTTTCTCAACGACAAGCTCGACCTGGCCCAGGCCGAAGCCATCGCTGACCTGATCGAAGCCAGCTCCACGCAAGCTGCCCGTAATGCCCTGCGCTCGTTGCAGGGGGCTTTCTCCAAGCGCGTGCATGGGCTGACCGAGGCGCTGATTGCCTTGCGCATCTACGTCGAGGCGGCGATCGACTTCCCTGAGGAAGAAATCGACTTTCTCGCCGACGGCCATGTGCTGCGCATGCTCGATGATGTGCGCAACGAGTTGTCCACAGTGCAGCGTGAAGCCGGGCAGGGTGCCCTGTTGCGCGACGGCATGACGGTGGTCATCGCCGGCCGGCCGAACGCCGGCAAATCTAGCCTGCTCAACCAGCTGGCCGGACGCGAGGCGGCGATCGTCACCGATATCGCCGGCACCACCCGGGATATTCTGCGCGAACATATCCACATCGATGGCATGCCGCTGCATGTGGTCGACACCGCCGGTCTGCGCGATACCGATGACCATGTGGAAAAGATCGGGGTGGAAAGGGCGCTCAAGGCCATCGGCGAGGCTGACCGGGTGCTGCTGGTCGTCGACTCGACCGCGCCGGAAGCCAGTGACCCCTTTGCGCTGTGGCCGGAGTTCCTGGACCAACGGCCAGATGTGGCAAAAGTCACGCTCATCCGTAACAAGGCCGACTTGAGCGGTGAGCATGTCGGCATGGAG
Organism: Pseudomonas mosselii; assembly: GCF_019823065.1. NCBI lineage: Bacteria > Pseudomonadati > Pseudomonadota > Gammaproteobacteria > Pseudomonadales > Pseudomonadaceae > Pseudomonas > Pseudomonas mosselii. The sequence goes on along the minus strand of NZ_CP081966.1, from coordinate 6,276,596 downwards.
CAGAGTGACGATGGCCACGTAACCATTACCCTGAGTGCCCGCGAAGACGACATGGGGCTGGATCTGCTGCGTGACCACCTCAAGGCCTGCATGGGGTATGAACAGACCGCGGAGAGCAGCTTCAGCGCCCGTCGCCGACACCTGGAAGCGCTGCGCCAGGCCAGCGAGCACCTGGAGCATGGTCGGGCACAACTGACCCTGGCTGGCGCCGGAGAGCTGCTGGCAGAGGATCTGCGCCAGGCACAGCAAGCGTTGGGTGAAATCACCGGGGCGTTCAGTTCGGACGACCTGCTTGGCAGGATTTTCTCGAGCTTCTGCATCGGCAAATAGTCCACAGCCCTTCGATAACAAGGCCGCTTCTGTCTGGAGCGGCTTTTTTTTGCCTGTGATCCGGGTAGGGCGAGAGCCGGCTTGGTCTGCGGTATCTGTAGGCCCGCCGCCCAAGCCGTCATCCACAGATGAGATTTCAGGCCCAGGAGCTCTGTGGAAAACTCGCCATCAGCTCCGTTGATAACTGGCCTTTTTTTCTGAGGACAAACCCGCCTGTGGGTAATCGACACTTTAATCCACAGGTTACACGCCGTTATCCAGAACCCCCAAGCCTACTACACCACAGGGTTATGATTCCGGCAAAGCCACACAGTGAAAGGGCTTAGGTAACTTATCCACATGTGGATAGGTGCCTAAACATAAACATAAAAACAAAGCTTTTTTAAATTTTTCCTACTTGTTTTCTTTTACCTGCCACTCATCCACAGCCTGCTCATTTTTTGCTCAGAAGGTTTCTTTGAAGGGCGGTAAGTCCCTATACTTGTCCGCTTACCTTCTCTATTCGCAAAAACAGGCACGAGGTGCGTGGTGGATTTCCCTTCCCGTTTTGAAGTGATCGTCATCGGCGGCGGCCATGCCGGTACCGAGGCTGCGCTTGCGTCCGCACGCATGGGTGTGAAAACCCTGCTGCTGACCCACAACGTGGAAACCCTCGGTCACATGAGTTGCAACCCGGCCATCGGCGGCATCGGCAAGAGCCACCTGGTCAAGGAAATCGATGCGCTCGGCGGCGCCATGGCGTTGGCCACCGACAAGAGCGGCATCCAGTTCCGCATCCTGAACAACCGCAAGGGGCCGGCCGTGCGCGCCACCCGTGCGCAGGCCGACCGCGCCATCTACAAGGCGGTGGTGCGCGAAATCCTGGAAAACCAGCCGAACCTGTGGACATTCCAGCAGTCGTGCGATGACCTGATCGTCGAGCAGGACCAGGTCAAGGGCGTGGTCACGCAAATGGGTCTGCGCTTTTTCGCCGACTCCGTGGTCCTGACCAGCGGCACCTTCCTCGGCGGACTTATCCACATCGGTCTGCAGAACTACTCCGGTGGCCGTGCCGGTGATCCGCCCGCCAACGCCCTGGCCCAGCGCATGCGTGAACTGCCGCTGCGCGTCGGTCGCCTGAAGACCGGCACACCACCGCGCATCGATGGCCGTTCAGTGGACTTCTCGGTGATGACCGAGCAGCCGGGCGACACGCCGATCCCGGTAATGTCGTTCATGGGCAATGCCGACATGCATCCGCGCCAGGTCAGTTGCTGGATTACCCACACCAATGCCCGTACCCACGAGATCATCGCCTCGAACCTCGACCGTTCGCCGATGTACTCCGGCGTGATCGAAGGCATCGGCCCGCGCTACTGCCCGTCGATCGAGGACAAGATCCATCGCTTCGCCGACAAGGAAAGCCACCAGGTGTTCATCGAGCCGGAAGGCCTGACCACCCACGAGCTGTATCCCAACGGTATTTCCACCTCGCTGCCGTTCGACGTGCAGCTGGACATCGTTCGCTCGATCCGCGGCATGGAAAACGCCCACATCGTCCGCCCGGGCTATGCCATCGAGTACGACTACTTCGACCCGCGCGACCTGAAGTACAGCCTCGAGACCAAGGTCATCGGCGGCCTGTTCTTCGCCGGCCAGATCAATGGCACCACCGGTTACGAAGAGGCCGGCGCCCAGGGCCTGCTGGCCGGGACCAACGCCGCGCTGCGTGCCCAGGGCCGTGAAAGCTGGTGCCCGCGCCGCGACGAAGCCTACATCGGTGTGCTGGTCGACGACCTGATCACCCTGGGGACCCAGGAGCCGTACCGCATGTTCACCTCGCGCGCCGAATACCGGCTGATCCTGCGCGAAGACAACGCAGACCTGCGGCTGACCGAGAAGGGCCGCGAGCTGGGCCTGGTCGACGACCAGCGCTGGGCCGCGTTCTGCGCCAAGCGCGAAGGCATCGAGCGCGAGGAACAACGCCTGAAGAGCACCTGGGTCCGCCCGGGCACGCCGCAGGGCCAGGCCATTGTGGATAAGTTCGGCACGCCGCTGGCCCACGAATACAGCCTGCTCAACCTGCTCGCCCGTCCGGAAGTCGACTACGCTGGCTTGATCGAGGCGACCGGCGGTGAAGTGATCGATCCACAGGTCGCCGAACAGGTCGAGATCAAGACCAAGTACGCCGGCTACATCGACCGCCAACAGGAAGAGATCGCCCGTCTGCGCGCCAGCGAAGACACGCGCTTGCCTGTGGATATCGACTACACCACGATTTCCGGCCTGTCCAAGGAAATCCAGGGCAAGCTCGGGCAGACTCGCCCGCAGACCCTGGGCCAGGCGTCGCGCATTCCGGGCGTCACCCCGGCGGCGATTTCCCTGTTGCTGATTCACTTGAAAAAACGCGGCGCAGGCCGCGAATTGGAGCAAAGCGCTTGAGTTCCCTGGTCACCCCGCAACACGCCGAAGAGTTGTCCACAGGTGCGCGCCAGCTCGGTGTCGAGCTGAGCGCGCAGCAGCACGAGTCGCTGCTGGGCTACCTGGCCCTGTTGATCAAATGGAACAAGGCCTACAACCTGACCGCCGTGCGCGACCCGGACGAGATGGTCTCGCGCCACCTGCTCGACAGCCTGAGCGTCATGCCGTTTATCCACAATGACACCCAGCGCTGGCTGGATGTCGGCAGCGGCGGCGGCATGCCGGGCATTCCGCTGGCCATCCTGCATCCGCACAAGCAGGTAACGGTGCTGGACAGCAACGGCAAGAAGACCCGCTTCCTGACCCAGGTGAAGATGGAACTGAAACTGGACAACCTCTCGGTTATCCACAGCCGGGTGGAAGAGGTCCAGCCCGAGCAGCCGTTCTGCGGGATCATTTCCCGGGCCTTCAGCAGCATGGAGAATTTCACCAACTGGACCCGCCACCTGGGTGACGCCCGCACGCAATGGCTTGCAATGAAGGGGCTGCATCCTGCCGACGAACTGGTAGCATTGCCCGCAGACTTCACAGTGGAAAGCGAGCAGGCCCTGACCGTTCCAGGTTGCCAGGGCCAGCGCCATCTGCTGATACTGCGCCGCAAGGCATGACTGGGAACACACGCAACAATGGCTAAGGTATTCGCAATCGCGAACCAGAAGGGTGGTGTGGGCAAGACCACCACCTGCATCAATCTCGCCGCATCGCTGGCCGCGACCAAGCGTCGCGTGCTGCTGATCGACCTCGATCCACAGGGCAACGCCACCATGGGCAGCGGTGTGGATAAACACGAGCTCGAGCACTCGGTGTACGACCTGCTGATCGGGGAATGCGACCTGGCCCAGGCCATGCACTATTCCGAGCACGGCAACTTCCAGTTGCTGCCGGCCAACCGCGACCTCACCGCCGCGGAAGTCGTGCTGCTCGAGATGCAGATGAAGGAGAGCCGCCTGCGCAACGCGCTGGCGCCGATCCGCGAGAACTACGACTACATCCTCATCGACTGCCCGCCGTCGCTGTCGATGCTGACGCTCAACGCCCTGGTCGCCTCCGATGGCGTGATCATCCCCATGCAGTGCGAGTACTACGCGCTGGAAGGTCTCAGCGACCTTGTGGATAACATCAAGCGCATCGCCGCCCGGCTGAACCCGGAGCTGAAGATCGAAGGCCTGCTGCGGACCATGTACGATCCGCGCCTAAGCCTGAACAACGATGTTTCGGCGCAGCTCAAGGAGCACTTCGGCGATCAGCTGTACGACACGGTGATTCCACGCAACATCCGCCTGGCCGAGGCGCCGAGCTTCGGCATGCCGGCCTTGGCCTACGACAAGCAATCCCGCGGCGCGCTCGCCTATCTGGCGCTGGCCGGGGAACTGGTCCGCCGTCAGCGCCGTCCATCACGCACTGCACAAACAACTTAAGGAATCCGCATGGCCATCAAGAAACGCGGTCTCGGACGTGGGTTGGATGCACTGCTCAGTGGTCCTTCCGTCAGCGCGCTCGAAGCGCAGGCAGTGAAGATCGACCAGAATGAACTGCAACAGCTGCCGGTCGAGCTGATCCAGCGCGGCAAGTACCAGCCGCGCCGCGACATGGATCCCGAGGCGCTGGAGGAACTGGCGCACTCGATCCGCACCCACGGCGTCATGCAACCGATCGTGGTGCGCCCGATCGGCGACAACCGCTACGAGATCATCGCCGGTGAGCGCCGCTGGCGCGCCACCCAGCAGGCCGGCCTGGACACCGTGCCGGCCATGGTCCGCGAAGTGCCCGACGAAGCCGCCATCGCCATGGCGCTGATCGAGAACATCCAGCGCGAGGACCTCAACCCGCTGGAGGAAGCCCTGGCCCTGCAGCGCCTGCAGCAGGAGTTCGAGCTGACCCAGCAGCAGGTGGCCGATGCCGTCGGCAAGTCGCGGGTGACCGTGGCCAACCTGCTGCGCCTGATCTCGCTGCCCGAGGCCATCAAGACCATGCTCGCCCACGGCGACCTGGAGATGGGCCACGCCCGCGCCTTGCTCGGCCTCGAGGAGGATCGTCAGGAAGAAGGGGCGCGTCATGTTGTCGCACGCGGGCTCACCGTGCGCCAGACCGAGGCACTGGTGCGTCAGTGGCTCAATGGCAAACCTGAGCCGGTCGAGGCCAGCAAACCTGATCCGGATATCGCCCGTCTTGAACAGCGTCTGGCAGAGCGCCTGGGCTCGGCGGTACAAATTCGCCACGGCAACAAGGGCAAAGGCCAGTTGGTTATTCGCTACAACTCCCTTGACGAGTTGCAAGGCGTGCTTGCTCACATCCGCTGAAACAATTCCTGTTGTAGCGCGCAGTCGGAAATCACTACCGAAGAGTTGAATAGGGGTTAATCCACCCCTATACTCTGCGCGCATTTTGTCGGCACAAATTATGCCAAGTCATTGCTGACTAGGCGGTCGACTTTCGAGGAGCAGTTGTGATGGAAATACGCACGCCAAACCGCCTGCCTTTCCATCGCTGGGCGGTTTTTCCGGTACTGCTGGCTCAATTTGTCGTCCTGCTGCTGGCAACCTTGGTGTTGTGGCAGTGGAAAGGGGCGGTCAGTGGATATTCAGGCCTCTGCGGAGGATTGATTGCCTGGCTGCCCAATGTGTATTTCGCCTGGAAGGCTTTTCGCTTCAGCGGAGCCCGGGCGGCGCAGGCCATCGTCAAGTCGTTCTACGCGGGCGAGGCAGGCAAGATGATTTTGACGGCAGTGCTGTTTGCACTGACCTTCGCAGGAGTGAAGCCATTGGCGCCGTTGGCAGTATTCGGCGTCTTCGTGCTGACCCTTTTGGTCAGCTGGTTCGCGCCCCTGCTGATGAATAAAAGACTTTCGAGACCTTAAGGCGTTTGAGGCAACCATGGCAGCAGAAACCGCTTCGGGCTATATCCAGCACCACTTGCAGAACCTGACCTACGGTCAACTACCAGACGGCAGCTGGGGCTTCGCCCATTCGGCTGCAGAAGCCAAGGCAATGGGCTTCTGGGCGTTCCACGTGGACACCCTCGGCTGGTCCGTTGCGCTGGGTCTGATCTTCCTGTTCATCTTCCGCATGGCGGCCAAGAAGGCGACTTCCGGCCAGCCGAGCGGTCTGCAGAACTTCGTGGAAGTGCTGGTGGACTTCGTCAACGGCAGCGTGAAGGATTCCTTCCACGGCCGTAGCCCGGTGATTGCTCCGCTGGCGCTGACCATTTTCGTCTGGGTCTTCCTGATGAACGCCATCGACCTGGTACCGGTCGACTGGATTCCTCAGCTGGCCATCCTGATCTCCGGTGATCCGCACATTCCGTTCCGCGCGGTTTCGACCACCGACCCGAACGCGACCCTGGCCATGGCCTTCTGCGTGTTCGCCCTGATCATCTTCTACAGCATCAAGGTCAAGGGCCTGGGCGGCTTCCTCGGCGAGCTCACCCTGCACCCGTTCGGCAGCAAGAATATCTTCGTGCAGATCCTGCTGATCCCGGTGAACTTCCTGCTTGAATTCGTCACCCTGATCGCCAAGCCGATCTCGCTGGCCCTGCGTCTGTTCGGCAACATGTACGCCGGCGAACTGGTGTTCATCCTGATCGCGGTGATGTTCGGCGCCGGCATCCTCTGGCTCAGCGGCCTGGGTGTGGTGCTGCAGTGGGCGTGGGCCGTGTTCCACATCCTGATCATCACCCTGCAAGCTTTCATCTTCATGATGCTGACCATCGTTTACCTGTCGATGGCTCACGAAGATAACCATTAAGACCGCCTGGCGTGTCTGATAGCCTTCCCCGCCCGTTTGGGGGGAGGGCTTAAAAAGTCCGCAAGGGCATGCTGTACCAAACGATTTGTTTTACCGCTTCAAACTAAAAACCTAACCAATACGACGTAAAAGTCGGGAGGAAAGATGGAAACTGTAGTTGGTCTGACCGCTATCGCTGTTGCTCTGCTGATCGGCCTGGGTGCTCTGGGTACCGCCATTGGTTTCGGCCTGCTGGGCGGCAAGTTCCTGGAAGGCGCTGCTCGCCAGCCAGAAATGGTTCCGATGCTGCAGGTCAAAATGTTCATCGTTGCCGGTCTGCTCGACGCCGTAACCATGATCGGTGTTGGTATCGCTCTGTTCTTCACCTTCGCGAACCCCTTCGTTGGTCAGATCGCCGGCTAATCACTCGTTCCTACGAGTTGATTGGTGTGATGGACAAAGACCGAGCGAGGTGTTGGCGTGAACATTAATGCAACCCTGATTGGCCAATCCGTTGCTTTTCTGATTTTTGTACTCTTCTGCATGAAGTACGTATGGCCTCCGGTCATCACTGCCCTGCAAGAGCGCCAAAAGAAGATTGCCGACGGCTTGGACGCTGCCAACCGCGCAGCTCGCGACCTGGAGCTGGCCCAAGAGAAAGCGGGTCAGCAACTGCGTGAAGCGAAGGCACAGGCAGCCGAAATCATTGAGCAAAGCAAGAAACGCGCTGCTCAGCTTGTCGAGGAAGCCCGTGAACAGGCTCGCGTCGAAGCTGACCGTGTGAAGGCTCAGGCTCAAGCCGAGATCGAACAGGAACTGAACAGCGTCAAAGACGCCCTGCGTGCCCAAGTGGGTGCCCTGGCCGTTGGCGGTGCTGAAAAGATCCTTGGCGCCACAATCGATCAAAACGCGCATGCGGAGCTGGTTAACAAACTGGCCGCTGAAATTTAAGCGAGGGCGATCATGGCAGAACTGACCACGTTGGCCCGACCTTACGCTAAGGCTGCCTTCGAGCATGCCCAGGCCCATCAGCAACTGGCCAATTGGTCAGCCATGCTCGGCCTGGCTGCTGCGGTGTCGCAAGACGACACCATGCAGCGCCTGCTCAAGGCCCCGCAACTGACTAGCGCAGAAAAGGCCGCCGCATTCATTGAAGTGTGCGGTGACAAGTTTGACGCCAAGGCACAGAATTTCATTCATGTTGCCGCGGAAAACGAACGTCTCCTGCTTCTGCCGGAGATTTCGACTCTGTTCGACCTGTACAAGGCCGAGCAAGAGAAATCCGTGGACGTGGAAGTCACCAGTGCTTTTGCGTTGAACCAAGAACAGCAAGACAAACTCGCCAAGGTTCTCAGTGCACGGTTAGGCCAGGAAGTGCGCCTGCACGCGTCGGAGGATGCCAGCCTGATCGGCGGCGTCGTCATCCGCGCTGGCGACCTGGTAATCGACGGTTCGGTTCGCGGCAAGATCGCGAAACTGGCCGAAGCCTTGAAATCTTGAGTTTGAAGGGGCAGCAGAGCAATGCAGCAACTCAATCCTTCCGAAATTAGTGAAATCATCAAGGGCCGCATCGACAACCTCGATGTTGGCTCCCAAGCCCGTAACGAAGGTACCGTCGTTTCGGTTTCCGACGGCATCGTGCGGATCCACGGTCTGGCCGACGTCATGTACGGCGAAATGATCGAGTTCCCGGGCAGCGTATTCGGCATGGCCCTGAACCTGGAGCAAGACTCCGTAGGTGCAGTGGTCCTGGGTGCCTATGACACCCTCGCCGAAGGCATGAGCGCCAAGTGCACCGGCCGCATCCTGGAAGTTCCGGTTGGTAAGGAACTGCTGGGTCGCGTCGTCGACGCACTGGGTAACCCGATCGACGGCAAAGGTCCTCTGGGCAACACCCAGACCGACGCGGTCGAGAAAGTAGCTCCAGGCGTGATCTGGCGTAAGTCGGTAGACCAGCCTGTACAGACTGGCTACAAGTCCGTCGACGCCATGATCCCTGTCGGCCGTGGCCAGCGCGAGCTGATCATCGGTGACCGTCAGATCGGCAAGACCGCCATGGCCATCGACGCCATCATCAACCAGAAAGACTCCGGTATTTTCTGTGTTTATGTTGCAGTCGGCCAGAAGCGTTCCACCGTTGCCAACATCGTTCGCAAGCTGGAAGAAGCTGGCGCCCTGGCCAACACCATCGTGGTCGTTGCCAGCGCCTCGGAATCCGCCGCACTGCAGTTCCTGGCCCCGTACGCCGGCTGCACCATGGGCGAGTTCTTCCGTGACCGCGGTGAAGACGCGCTGATCGTCTACGATGACCTGTCCAAGCAGGCCGTTGCCTACCGTCAGATCTCCCTGCTGCTGCGCCGTCCACCAGGACGTGAAGCGTACCCAGGCGACGTGTTCTATCTCCACTCCCGTCTGCTGGAGCGTGCATCGCGCGTTTCCGAAGAGTACGTCGAGAAGTTCACCAACGGTGCCGTAACCGGCAAGACTGGCTCGCTGACCGCCCTGCCGATCATCGAAACCCAGGCTGGCGACGTTTCCGCGTTCGTTCCGACCAACGTGATCTCGATCACCGACGGTCAGATCTTCCTGGAATCGGCCATGTTCAACGCAGGCATCCGTCCTGCCGTTAACGCCGGTGTGTCGGTATCCCGAGTTGGTGGTGCCGCCCAGACCAAGATCATCAAGAAGCTGTCCGGTGGTATCCGTACCGCCCTGGCCCAGTACCGTGAACTGGCGGCTTTCGCCCAGTTCGCTTCGGACCTGGACGAGGCTACCCGCAAGCAGCTGGAGCATGGTCAGCGCGTTACCGAGCTGATGAAGCAGAAGCAGTACGCGCCAATGTCGATCGCAGACATGGCCCTGTCGCTGTACGCCGCTGAGCGTGGTTTCCTGACCGACGTAGAAGTCGCCAAGGTCGGTAGCTTCGAGCAAGCTCTGATCGCCTACTTCAACCGTGATCACGCCGAACTGATGGCGAAGATCAACGTGAAGGGTGACTTCAACGACGAAATCGACGCTGGCATGAAAGCCGGTATCGAGAAGTTCAAGGCCACCCAGACCTGGTAAGCCGCAGCGGGGGCTCCGGCCCCCGCTTGCTAACCTGATAGGTGATACATGGCAGGCGCAAAAGAGATTCGCAGTAAGATTGCGAGCATCAAAAGCACGCAAAAAATTACCAGCGCCATGGAGAAAGTGGCGGTCAGCAAAATGCGCAAGGCACAAATGCGCATGGCTGCTAGCCGTCCTTACGCGGAGCGTATCCGCCAGGTGATCGGTCATCTGGCCAACGCCAACCCGGAATATCGCCACCCGTTCATGATCGAGCGCCCTGTAAAGCGCGCCGGTTATATCGTGGTGAGCAGTGACCGTGGTCTGTGCGGTGGCTTGAACACCAACCTGTTCAAGGCCCTGGTCAAGGACATGAACGAAAACCGCGAACAGGGCGTTGAAATCGACCTGTGCGTGATCGGCAGCAAGGGTGCGACTTTCTTCCGCATCTTTGGCGGCAACGTCGTAGCCGCGATCAGCCACCTGGGCGAAGAGCCATCGATCAATGATCTGATCGGCTCCGTTAAGGTGATGCTGGACGCCTACCTGGACGGCCGCATCGATCGCCTCTCGGTGGTTTCGAACAAGTTCATCAACACCATGACCCAAAAACCGACGGTCGAGCAATTGGTACCGTTGGTGGCAACCCCGGATCAGGAACTCAAGCACCACTGGGACTACCTGTACGAACCCGACGCAAAAGAGCTGCTGGACGGCTTGATGGTGCGTTACGTGGAGTCGCAGGTCTACCAGGCGGTGGTCGAGAACAACGCTGCTGAACAAGCGGCCCGGATGATCGCCATGAAGAACGCCACAGACAACGCCGGTGATTTGATCAAAGAGCTTCAGTTGATCTACAACAAGGCGCGTCAGGCTGCGATCACCCAGGAGATCTCGGAAATCGTCGGCGGCGCTGCCGCGGTTTAACGGTTCAAAAATTCAGAGGATCCAGCTATGAGTAGCGGACGTATCGTTCAAATCATCGGCGCCGTCATCGACGTGGAATTCCCACGTGATGCCGTGCCGAGTGTTTACAACGCGCTGAAAGTACAAGGCGCGGAAACCACCCTGGAAGTTCAGCAGCAGCTGGGCGACGGCGTGGTTCGTACCATTGCGATGGGCTCGACCGAAGGTCTGAAGCGCGGTCTGGATGTCGTCGACACCAAGGCTGCCATCTCGGTACCTGTCGGCAAGGCAACCCTGGGCCGTATCATGGACGTCCTGGGCAACCCGATCGACGAAGCCGGTCCAATCGGCGAAGAAGAGCGTCGCGGTATCCACCAGCCAGCGCCATCGTTCTCTGACCAGGCGGGCGGCAACGACCTGCTGGAAACCGGTATCAAGGTTATCGACCTGGTCTGCCCGTTCGCCAAGGGTGGTAAGGTTGGTCTGTTCGGTGGCGCCGGCGTCGGCAAGACCGTGAACATGATGGAACTGATCCGTAACATCGCCATGGAACACAGCGGTTACTCTGTGTTCGCTGGTGTGGGTGAGCGTACTCGTGAGGGTAACGACTTCTACCACGAGATGAAGGACTCCAACGTTCTCGACAAGGTAGCGCTGGTCTACGGTCAGATGAACGAGCCACCAGGAAACCGTCTGCGCGTAGCGCTGACCGGCCTGACCATGGCTGAGAAGTTCCGTGACGAAGGTAACGACGTTCTGCTGTTCGTCGACAACATCTATCGTTACACCCTGGCCGGTACTGAAGTATCCGCACTGCTGGGCCGTATGCCTTCGGCAGTAGGTTACCAGCCGACCCTGGCCGAAGAGATGGGCGTTCTGCAAGAGCGTATCACTTCGACCAAAGAAGGTTCGATCACCTCCGTACAGGCCGTATACGTACCTGCGGACGACCTGACCGACCCGTCGCCAGCCACCACCTTCGCCCACTTGGACGCCACCGTCGTTCTGTCCCGTGACATCGCTTCCCTGGGTATCTACCCAGCGGTCGACCCACTGGACTCGACTTCGCGCCAGCTGGACCCGAACGTGATCGGCACCGAGCACTACGAGACCGCTCGTGGCGTTCAGTATGTTCTGCAGCGCTACAAAGAGCTGAAGGACATCATCGCGATCCTGGGTATGGACGAACTGTCCGAAGCCGACAAGCAACTGGTTGCCCGCGCTCGTAAGATCCAGCGCTTCCTGTCGCAGCCGTTCTTCGTGGCCGAAGTCTTCACCGGCTCGCCAGGCAAGTACGTTTCGCTCAAGGACACCATCGCTGGCTTCAGCGGCATCCTCAAAGGTGACTACGACCACCTGCCAGAACAAGCGTTCTACATGGTCGGCAGCATCGACGAAGCGATCGAGAAAGCCAAGAAACTGTAACCCCGGCGCCCCGCAAGGGGCGCTAATCAGGTTGAGGCAAGCAGATGGCTATGACAGTCCATTGCGATATCGTCAGCGCGGAAGGAGAGATCTTCTCCGGCCTGGTCGAGATGGTAGTAGCGCACGGCAACCTGGGCGATCTGGGTATCGCTCCAGGCCACGCGCCGCTGATCACCAATCTCAAGCCTGGTCCGATCACGCTGACCAAGCAGGGTGGCACTCAAGAGGTGTACTACATCTCCGGTGGCTTCCTCGAAGTGCAGCCGAACATGGTCAAGGTTCTTGCCGACACCGTGCAGCGCGCTGCCGACCTGGACGAAGCTCAGGCTCAGGAAGCCCTCAAGGCTGCCGAGAACGCGCTGAACACTAAAGGCTCGGACTTCGACTACGGCGCTGCTGCCGCACGTCTGGCCGAGGCTGCAGCTCAGCTGCGTACTGTCCAGCAATTGCGCAAAGGCAAGTAAACCGGCCTTGGCCGCTTACCGCTGTTGCGATTGAGTTAAAGGGTAGCCTCGGCTACCCTTTTTCTTTTTCTGAAATTCCCTTCGGTCACGTCCCTGACCACCCAGGATTGGTAGCCAGTCAATGTCCCTCGATATCGTCATTCTCGCCGCAGGCCAAGGCACCCGCATGCGCTCTGCACTGCCAAAGGTCCTACACCCGGTCGCCGGCAACTCCATGCTCGGCCACGTTATCCACAGCGCACGCCAGTTGCAGCCCAAAGGTATTCACGTGGTTATCGGCCATGGCGCCGAGCTGGTCCGTGAGCGCCTGGCCGCCGACGATCTGAACTTCGTCATGCAGGACAAGCAACTGGGTACCGGCCATGCCGTGGCCCAGGCGTTGCCGGCGATCACCGCCGATACCGTGCTGGTGCTCTACGGGGATGTGCCGTTGATCGAGGTGGAAACCCTGCAGCGCCTTCTGGCCAAGGTCAGCGAGCAGCAGCTGGGGCTGCTCACCGTGACCTTGCAGGATCCGACCGGTTACGGGCGCATCGTGCGTGACGCAGCGGGCAACGTGACCGCGATCGTCGAGCACAAGGATGCCAGCGAAGCGCAGAAGGCGATCAAGGAAGGCAACACCGGCATCCTCGCCATGCCTGCCGCACGGCTGGCCGACTGGATGGGACGGTTGTCCAATAACAACGCTCAGGGCGAGTACTACCTTACCGACGTGATCGCCATGGCCGTGGCCGATGGCCTGGTGGTCGCCACCGAGCAGCCCCAAGATCCGATGGAAGTGCAGGGCGCCAACGACCGCCGTCAATTGGCGGAGCTTGAGCGGCACTATCAACTGCGTGAAGGCCGCCGTTTGATGGCCCAGGGCGTCACGCTGCGCGATCCGGCGCGCTTCGATGTGCGTGGTGAGGTGACGGTTGGCCGCGATGTGCTGATCGACATTAACGTCATTCTCGAAGGCAAGGTGGTGATCGAGGATGACGTGCAGATCGGCCCCAACTGCGTGATCAAGGACAGCACCCTGCGCAAGGGCGTGGTGGTCAAGGCCAACAGCCACCTTGAAGGCGCGGTGCTGGGCGAGGGCAGCGATGCTGGTCCGTTCGCCCGTCTGCGTCCGGGCAGCGTGCTGGAAGCCCGCGCCCATGTGGGTAACTTTGTCGAACTGAAGAACGCGCACCTGGGCGAGGGCGCCAAGGCCGGTCACCTGACCTACCTGGGCGATGCCGAGATCGGTGCCCGCACTAACATCGGTGCCGGCACCATCACCTGCAACTACGACGGCGCGAACAAGTTCCGCACCGTGATGGGCGAGGATGTGTTCATCGGTTCCAACAACTCGCTGGTGGCACCTGTGGAAATCCAGGCGGGAGCCACTACCGCCGCGGGCTCGACCATCACCCAGACAGTCGAAGCCGGGCAGTTGGGCGTTGCCCGTGCGCGCCAGCGCAACATCGAAGGCTGGAAGCGGCCGGAGAAGCTCAAGAAGAGCTGAGTTATCCACAGCACTTTCAATCGAAAGCCGGCTTATGTGAATAAGCCGGCTTTTTATTGGGTGTCGTATAGAGGCCGCTCCTACAGGGACCGCGTCAGGGCAGGGAAAAACTATCCACAGCACAGCGGCAACTTGACGAATCCCTCATCTTAGGTTTTGATTGCATCTCTTATCTTTCGAATCGAAACTTAGACCGACATGTCGAAACGAAACACTCCCCAGCGCCGCCACAATATCCTGGCCTTGCTCAACGAGCAGGGCGAGGTGAGCGTCGACGCCCTGGCCAAGCGTTTCGAAACTTCCGAAGTCACCATCCGTAAGGACCTCGCCGCTCTGGAGGCCAACGGCTTGCTGCTGCGCCGGTACGGTGGCGCTGTGACCATGCCCCAGGAACTGCTGGGCGACACAGTCCAGCCGGTGTCCTTGTACAAGCAGGCCATCGCCCGGGCGGCGGTCGGACGCATCCGCGAGCATGCGCGCATCATCATCGACAGCGGCAGCACCACGGCGGCGATGATCCCCCAGCTCGGGCGCCAGCCGGGTCTGGTGGTGATGACCAACTCGCTCAACGTGGCCCGCGCCATCAGCGAGCAGGAGCATGAGCCTGTATTGCTGATGACCGGTGGTACCTGGGACCCACATTCGGAGTCCTTCCAGGGCCAGGTGGCCGAGCAAGTACTACGCTCATACGACTTCGATCAGCTGTTCATCGGTGCCGACGGCATCGACCTGGAGCGTGGCACCACCACCTTCAACGAGCTGTTGGGCTTGAGCCGGGTCATGGCCGAGGTGGCGCGCGAGGTGATCGTCATGGTCGAGTCGGACAAGGTCGGTCGCAAGATCCCCAACCTCGAGCTGCCCTGGGGCAGCGTCAATACCCTGATTACTGATGATCGCCTGCCCGCCGAGGCACGCGACCGGATTCAAGCCCGCGGCATCACCCTTATCTGCGCCGCTATCAGCTAGGAGCAACATCTTATGTGTGGAATCGTTGGTGCCGTTGCCGAGCGCAATATCACAGCCATCCTCATCGAAGGCCTCAAGCGCCTGGAATACCGTGGTTATGACAGCGCCGGCCTGGCCGTGCTGAACCAGCAAGGCGCGCTGGAGCGTCGCCGTCGCATCGGCAAGGTCAGCGAACTCGAAGGCGCCGTGACCGCCGACCCGCTGGCCGGCCAGCTGGGCATCGCCCACACTCGCTGGGCAACCCATGGCGCGCCGACCGAAAACAATGCCCACCCGCATTTCTCCGGGCACGACGTGGCGGTGGTGCACAACGGCATCATCGAGAACCACGAAGAGCTGCGTGAAGAGCTCAGGGGCCTGGGCTATGCCTTTGTCTCGCAGACCGACACCGAAGTCATCGTCCACCTGATCCACCACCTGCTCAAGGACATTCCCGACCTGACCGACGCGCTCAAGGCCGCGGTCAAGCGCCTGCACGGGGCTTATGGCCTGGCGGTGATCAGCGCCAGCCAGCCAGACCGCCTGGTCGCCGCCCGCAGCGGCAGCCCGCTGGTGATCGGCCTTGGCCTCGGCGAAAACTTCCTGGCCTCCGACCAATTGGCCCTGCGCCAGGTCACCGACCGCTTCATGTACCTGGAAGAAGGCGATATCGCCGAGATCCGCCGTGACCAGGTGCAGATCTGGGATCAGGCCGGTCATCCGGTCCAGCGTGAGACGGTGCAGTACCACGAAGGCGCCGAAGCCGCCGAGAAGGGCAACTACCGCCACTTCATGCTCAAGGAAATCCACGAGCAGCCCACCGTGGTGCAGCGCACCCTGGAAGGGCGCCTGGGCAAGGACCACGTGATGGTCCAGGCCTTCGGCCCACAGGCCGCCGAGCTGTTCGCCAAGGTGCGCAACGTGCAGATCGTTGCCTGTGGCACCAGCTACCACGCCGGCATGGTCGCCCGCTATTGGCTGGAAAGCCTGGCCGGTATCCCTTGCCAAGTGGAAGTGGCCAGCGAGTTCCGCTACCGCAAGGTGGTGGTGCAGCCGGACACCCTGTTCGTCTCCATCTCGCAGTCCGGCGAGACCGCCGACACCCTGGCGGCCCTGCGCAATGCCAAGGAGCTGGGCTTCCTCGGCAGCCTGGCGATCTGCAACAAGGGCATCAGCTCGCTGGTGCGCGAATCCGACCTGACCCTGCTGACCCTGGCCGGGCCGGAGATCGGCGTCGCCTCGACCAAGGCCTTCACTACCCAGCTGGTGTCGCTGATGCTGCTGACCCTGGCCCTCGGCCATGTGCGCGGCACCCTCGAAGCCGGTGTCGAAGCCGAGCTGGTGGACGAGCTGCGCCGCCTGCCGGCCCGCCTGAGCGAGGCGCTGGCGATGGATGGCGTGGTCGAGAAGATCGCCGAGCTGTTCGCCGACAAGCACCACACCCTGTTCCTTGGCCGCGGCGCCCAGTACCCGGTGGCGATGGAAGGTGCGCTCAAGCTCAAGGAGATCTCCTACATCCACGCCGAGGCCTACCCGGCCGGCGAGCTCAAGCATGGCCCGCTGGCGCTGGTGGACAACGACATGCCGGTGGTGACCGTGGCGCCGAACAACGAACTGCTGGAGAAGCTCAAGTCGAACCTGCAGGAAGTCCGCGCCCGTGGCGGCGAGCTGGTGGTGTTCGCCGACGAGCAGGCCGGCATGAGCAACGGCGAGGGCACCCATGTGATCAACGTGCCGCACATCAACGATGCGCTGGCGCCGATCCTCTACACCATTCCGCTGCAACTGCTGTCGTACTACGTCGCCGTGCTCAAGGGCACCGACGTCGACCAGCCGCGTAACCTGGCCAAGTCGGTGACGGTGGAATAACGCCACTGCTGTCGAGGCAAGGGTGGTTTCTGAGAATTAAGACTGTCGCACGGCAATAAAAACTGTCGCTGACGAAGGGAGTCGTAACTGGCTCCCTTCTTCGTTTAGCTTCACGATCGCCTCTGGTCTGCCAGGGGCGTTTTCGTTTACAGGAAGAGAAAACCTGATGTTGATGAAACTGGCACCGAAAAAGCCGCGCAGCCTGCGCAACTTCTACCTGTCCATTGGCGCAACCCTCGTGCTCATGCTGGCTGGGCGTTTTTACGCGCTCAAAGCCGAGGAGCAGCGGGTTGCGCAGCGAGCCCAGTGGGTCGAGAACGTGCTTCATCTGAACAGCACCCTACCCAGGCAGGTCGACGCACTGACCCGGCTGGAAAGGATCGATATCATCTCCGGCGACACGATCGCCTACCGCTATCAGGTCGACATGGCCTCCAGCAGCCTGCCGTGGGAGCGCAAGTCGAAGATGGAGGCGCGCGTGCGCGCGGGGTTGGAGCGCCTGGCCTGCAAGGAGCCAGAGTTTCTCGAGGCCATGCGCAGGTTCAAGTTCCGCCAGGAACATTTCTATACGGGCTATGACAACGCTTTCTTATTCAGTGTCGATATCAATCCTGACAAGCTCATCTGTCCAACCTGAGCCTTCCCGTTTGTGAACACTGTTGCACGTTCGTCGTTGTAGGACGTTTCCTAATCCTGCCTCTGGCATGGATCAATGTTTTCCCTCGTTGTTTGCCCTAACGTCGCCCGACCCATCAGTCATCAAGGACGACAGGAAATGCAGACGCTGCAACGAAAGCACGATATCCAGCCATTGGAAGGCGCTGAAATGACCCTGCTGGTCAATGGCCTGCCTGCGGTCGCCAGTGCCGGCGAAACCGTACTCAGTGTGCTCAACGCCGTTGGCCTGCGCCAGCTGGCCCGCAACGATCATGGTCAGCTCAGCGGTGCCTTCTGCGGCATGGGCGTCTGCCATTGCTGCCTGGTGCAGATCGATGGTCGTCCCAAGCGTCGCGCCTGCCAGACCATCGTCAAGCCGGGCATGAGCATCGAGACCGAGGTCAATCGCGTGCAAGAGGAGGCCCACCCATGAGCCTTCGTCCCGTGATCGTCGGTGGCGGTTCGGCCGGCATGGGCGCCGCCATCGAGCTGGCCGAACATGGCGTGGACTGCCTGCTGTTCGACGAGGCGTCGCGCCCCGGTGGCGTGGTCTATCGGGGCCCGCTGCGCGCGGGTGTCGACCTGGGCTACCTGGGGCCGCGCTACACCAAGGCCCTGACCAAGCTGCATGAAGATTTCGCCGCCTGCGCCGAGCGCATCGACCTGCGCCTGAACCATCGCGTGGTGGGTGGGGACGATCAACGGCTGATGGTCCTCGACGCTGATGAACAGCTGCACGAGATCGACTACTCGCACCTGCTGTTGGCCGCCGGATGCCACGAGCGCAACGTGCCGTTCCCTGGCTGGACCTTGCCCGGTGTGATCCTGCTCGGCGGCTTGCAGCTGCAGATCAAGAGTGGCGTGGTCAAGCCACTGGGCAGCACGCTGATTGCCGGTACCGGGCCGTTGCTGCCACTGGTCGCCTGCCAGCTGCACGCCGCCGGCGCCAAGGTGGCCGGCGTGTACGAGGCCTGCTCGTTCAACCGTATCGCCAAGGAAAGCCTGGCGTTGATGAACAAGCCGCAGCTGTTCCTCGACGGCCTGAGCATGCTGGCCTACATGAAGCTCAACGGCATCCCCATGCATTACGGCTGGGGCGTGGTGGGCGCCACGGGTGACGGCGAATTGCAGGAGGTCCAGGTCGCCCCCTACACCCAGGATTGGCAGCCGGACATGACCCGCATCCAGCGCGAGCAGGTGCGCACCCTGGCGGTGGGCTACGGCTTCATTCCGCGGACCCAGCTCAGCCAGCAACTGGGCCTGGCCCATGGTTTCAGTGAGGACGGCTACCTGCGCGCCGAGTGCAACGTGTGGCAGCAGAGCAGCCAGCCGAACATTCACCTGGCCGGCGACATGGCCGGTATTCGCGGTGGCGAGGCAGCGATGCTCACCGGGCGTATCGCCGCGGTGTCGATGTTGCAGCAGATGGGCAAGCTCGATGCCGAGCAGGCGATCGAGCGCCGTGAACGCTTCCTGGGCAAGCTGGCGGCGATCAAGCGCTTCCGTTCCGGGGTGGAACGCTACACCGCGCGCGGCGCGGCGCAGATCCAGCTGCCCCAGGCCGATACGGTGATCTGCCGTTGCGAAAACGTCACCCGCGATCAGATTGACCTGGCCCTGGAGCAGGGTGTGGAGGACATGGCCAGCCTGAAGATGCGTACCCGGGTAAGCATGGGCGACTGCCAGGGGCGCATGTGCGTCGGCTACTGCAGCGACCGCCTGCGCAGCGCCACCGGCCGCGCGGACGTGGGCTGGCTGCGTCCGCGCTTCCCGGTGGACCCGATCCCTTTTTCCGCATTCGAACAACTCGGCACGGAGGCCTGAACATGAACAAGCATTACGACATCATCATTGCCGGTGGCGGTGTGATCGGCGCGTCTTGTGCCTACCAGCTGTCCAAGCGGCACAACATGAAGATCGCCCTGATCGACTGCAAGCGTCCGGGCAACGCCACCCGCGCCTCGGCCGGCGGCCTGTGGGCCATCGGTGAGTCGGTGGGGCTGGGCTGCGGGGTGATCTTCTTTCGCATGATGTCCTCGCGCAACAAGCGTGAGGCCAACGGCGCCGCGGTGGTGGTCGACTCGAGCACGCCGCATATCCTGCCGGAATGCTTCTTCGACTTCGCCCTGAAGTCCAACGCGCTTTATCCACAGCTGCACCAGGAACTGATCGAGCGCCACGGCATGGACTTCAAGTTCGAACGCACCGGGCTCAAGTACATCATCCAGGATGAAGAAGACCAGCTGTACGCCGAGCACATCGTCAAGCAGATCCCGCACCTGGCCGACCAGGTTCGCTGGCTCGACCGTGACGCGCTGCGGGCCTCGGAGCCGGCGGTGACGCTCAAGGCCAATGGCGCGCTGGAGTTTCTCTGCGACCACCAGGTCAGCCCGTTCCGCCTGGGTGATGCCTACATGGAGGCGGCGCGGCAGAACGGCGTCGACTTGTACCCGAACGTGAACATCACTGGTGTGCTGCATGAAGGCTCGCGGATCAAGGGCGTGCGCACTGCCGAGGCCGGCGAGTTCCATTGCGGCACGTTGATCAATGCTGCTGGCGCCTGGGCCGCGGAGCTGAGCGAATGGGCGACGGGGGAGAGTATTCCGGTCAAGCCGGTGAAGGGCCAGATCGTGCTGACCGAGCGCCTGCCCAAACTGCTCGATGGCTGCATCACCACCAGCGATTGCTACATGGCGCAGAAGGACAATGGCGAGATCCTGATCGGCAGCACCACCGAAGAGAAGGGCTTCGATGTCAGCAACACTTTCCCGGAAATCAGTGGCCTTGTGCAGGGCGCGATCCGTTGCGTGCCGCAGCTGGCGCAGGTGAACCTCAAGCGCACCTGGGCCGGCCTGCGCCCTGGGTCACCGGACGAACTGCCGATTCTCGGGCCTGTGGATAATGTTCAGGGCTACTTCAATGCCTGTGGACATTTCCGTACCGGAATCCTCACGTCGGCCATTACCGGTGTGCTGCTGGACAAGGTTGTCCACAATGAGGCGTTGCCGTTGGATATCACGCCATTTTTGGCGTCGCGCTTCCATGGGCGAATGGATAAACAGTTGGCGCACGGTTGATGGATGCGGGGGCCGCAAAGCGGCCCCCAGGAATCAGATCTGCATCGCTTTCCCATCCACATTCATCGCCGCCTGGCGCAGGGCCTCGGAGCGGGTCGGGTGCGGGTGGCAGGTGAGGGCGATGTCCTCGGCCGAGGCTGAGAATTCCATGGCCACGCAGAACTCGCCGATCATCTCGCTCACGCTCGGGCCCACCAGGTGCACGCCCAGGACCTCGTCGGTGACGGCGTCGGCGATGACCTTGGCGAAGCCTTCGGTCTCATGGTTGATCTTGGCCCGGCTGTTGGCGGTGAAGGGGAATTTGCCGACCTTGTAGGCACGGCCTTCGGCCTTGAGCTGCTCTTCGGTCTTGCCGACAGTGGCCAGTTCCGGGCGGGTGTAGATGACGCCTGGGATCAGGTTGTAGTTCACCTCATGCGGCTTGCCGGCGATGCGCTCGATGCACGCCACCGCTTCATCCTCGGCCTTGTGCGCCAGCATCGGGCCGGAGGTGACGTCGCCGATCACCCAGATGCCTGGGACCGCGCTGCGGTGATGGTCGTTGGCGAGCATGCCGCGCTTGTCGGTTTCCAGCCCCACGCTTTCCAGGTTCAGGCCCTTGGTATACGGACGGCGACCGATGGCCACCAGCACATAGTCGGCCTGCAGGGTTTCGGCGTTGCCACCGGCGGCGGGCTCCAGGGTCAGGCTGACGCCGTCGGCGCTGGATGTGGCCTGGGTCACCTTGCTGCCGAGCTTGAAGGTCATGCCTTGCTTGGCCAGGGCCTTCTGCAGGGTCTTGGCGGTTTCCTCATCGGTGCCCGGGCAGATGCGGTCGAGGTATTCGATCACCGTTACTTCGGCACCCAGGCGGCGCCACACCGAACCCAGCTCCAGGCCGATCACGCCGGCGCCGATCACGACCAGGTGCTTGGGCACCTGAGGCAGCGACAGGGCGCCGGTGGAATCGATGATGCGCTGATTGTCGATGGTCACACCGGGCAGTGGCGTGGGTTCGGAGCCGGTGGCGATGACGATGTCCTTGGCCTGCAGGGTGGTTTCGCTGCCGTCCTCGGCCTTGACCAGTACCTTGCCGGCGCCGTCCAGGCGGCCCCAGCCCTTGACCCAGTCGACCTTGTTCTTACGGAACAGGTACTCGATGCCCTTGGTCAGGCCGGTCACGCTTTCGTCTTTCTGCTTCATCATCTGGCCCAGGTTGAGGGTCGGTTTGACCTCGATCCCCAGATGGGCAAACTCCTCGCCGCTGGCCGCCTCGTAGAGCTCGGACGCATGCAGCAGTGCCTTGGACGGCATGCAGCCAACGTTCAGGCAGGTGCCGCCCAAGGTCGAGCGACCTTCGACACAGGCCACGCTCAGGCCCAGCTGGCCGGCACGGATCGCTGCGTTGTAGCCGCCGGGGCCGCCGCCGATGATCACCACGTCATAGGATTTCATGGGTTTCGTTACTCCGAGAGTGTGAGGAAGCGAAGAGGGGCACAAGGTTAGTCTGAGTGATGATGATTGTATACAATCTGGTGGATGACCCGGACTAGATAGTTCTAGACTATGGTCGCGATTAACGGAAACTTCGCACGAATGAACTACCCTGATCCGGTGACGTCCGACACCTTGAGGCTTGGCGTCCGTATCAATGAAAGGGAGGGTCATGAATGCTTGCGCAACTTCCACCCGCATTGCAGAGCCTGCACTTACCTTTGCGCGTCAAGCTGTGGGACGGCAACCAGTTCGACCTGGGGCCGAGCCCGCAGGTTACCATCCTGGTCAAGGAGCCCCAGCTGATCACCCAGCTCACCCATCCGAACCTGGATGAGCTTGGCTCTGCCTTCGTTGAAGGCAAGCTGGAACTGGAAGGTGATATCGGTGAAGTCATCCGGGTCTGCGACGAGCTCAGCGAAGCATTGCTCAAGGATGAAGACGAGTTTGTGCCGGAGCGCACTTCCCATGACAAGCGCACCGACGCCGAAGCCATTTCCTACCACTACGACCTGTCCAACGATTTCTACCGACTGTGGCTCGACCCGGACATGGTCTATTCCTGCGCCTACTTCAAGGAACCGGACAACACCCTGGCCCAGGCGCAGCAGGACAAGTTCGACCACCTGTGCCGCAAGCTGCGCCTGCAGGCCGGCGACTACTTGCTGGATGTCGGTTGCGGTTGGGGCGGTCTGGCACGATTCGCCGCCCGCGAGTACGGCGCCAAGGTGTTCGGCATCACCCTGAGCAAGGAGCAACTGAAGCTGGGCCGCCAGCGGGTCAAGGAGGAGGGCCTGGCCGACAAGGTCGACCTGCAGATTCTCGACTACCGTGACCTGCCGCAGGATGGCCGCTTTGACAAGGCGGTCAGCGTTGGCATGTTCGAACACGTCGGGCATGCCAACCTCGAGCTGTACTGCCAGCGGCTGTTCGGTGCGGTGCGCGAAGGTGGCCTGGTGATGAACCATGGCATTACCGCCAAGCACGTCGATGGTCGCCCAGTCGGCCGTGGCGCGGGGGACTTCATCGACCGTTATGTGTTCCCCCACGGCGAGCTGCCGCATATCTCGATGATCACGGCGCGTATCTGCGAGGCGGGCCTGGAGGTGGTCGATATCGAAAGCCTGCGCCTGCACTACGCCAAGACCCTCAACCACTGGAGTGAGAACCTGGAGAACCAGTTGCACCGCGCCGCCGCGCTGGTGCCGGAGAAGACCTTGCGTATCTGGCGCCTGTACCTGGCCGGTTGCGCCTATGCCTTCACCAAGGGCTGGATCAACCTGCACCAGATTCTCGCGGTGAAGCCCTACGCCGACGGCCACCACGACCTGCCTTGGACGCGTGAGGACCTCTATCGTTGATCGGGTAGCCCGGCGTGCCGACAAGGCTCGCCGGGTCACAGGATCGGTGAAATCAACCGCGCGATACGCATCCCCAACTGTTGCAGGCGATGGGTGTCGCGGCTGTCTTCCGCGGTGATCTCCCGGGCTTGTTCGAAGTCATTCTCCAACATCCGTTCGACTTGGTCGGCGAAAGTGCGGTCCACGGTGAGCAGGGTGATCTCGAAGTTCAGCCGGAACGAGCGGTTGTCGAGGTTGGCGCTGCCGATGGCGCTGACCTCATCGTCCACCAGCACCACCTTCTGGTGCAGGAAGCCGGGCAGGTAACGGAACATACGCACTCCGGCGCGTACCGCCTCGAAGGCGAACAGGCTGGAGGCGGCGTAGACGATGCGGTGGTCGGGGCGCGAGGGAATCAGGATACGTACGTCGACACCCCGCAGCACTGCCAGACGCAGGGCGGCGAAGATGGCTTCGTCGGGGATGAAATAGGGACTGGTGATCCATACCCGCCGGGTGGCCGAGTGAATCGCCTCGAGGAAGAACAGCGCACAGGTTTCCTGTGGATCGGCCGGGCCGCTGGCCAAGGCCTGGCACAGTACGCCGTTCTCCGGGTAGGCGTCGGGCAGGATCAGCGGCGGCAGCTGGCGCGTGGCCCAGTACCAGTCCTCGGCGAAGGATTCTTGCAGGCAGGCCAGTACCGGGCCGCCGATCTGCACATGGGTGTCGCGCCACGGTGACAGCTTGGGGTGTGCGCCGAGGTATTCGTCGCCCACGTTGTGCCCGCCGAGAAAGCCTTGCACGCCATCGACCACGACGATCTTGCGATGGTTGCGGAAGTTGACCTGGAAACGATTGAACCAGCCACGCCGGGTGGCGAACGCCTCGATCTGCACGCCGCCGTCGCGCAGCACCTGGCTGTAGCTGGCTGGCAGGGCATGACTGCCGACGCGGTCGTACAGCACGAACACCTGCACGCCTTCGGCGGCCTTGCGCAGCAGCAGTTGCTGCAACTCCCGGCCGAGGGCGTCGTCATGGATGATGAAGAACTGCACCAGCACGGTGTCCCGCGCCATGCGGATGGCCGAGAAGATCGCCTCGAAGGTGGCTGCGCCATCGATCAGCAGCTTCACCTCGTTGTTGGCCAGACACGGCATGCGCCCCAGCTTGGGCATGGCGCGCAGGGCGGCGTAGCTGTCGGACTCGCGGGCGGTCAGCGCTTCCTCGACCCAGGGTCGCCAGTTCAGGTTGGCCATGGCCACGTGCATTTCCTGGTTGGCCTGGCGTCGGGCCTGGATGTAGGCGTAGAAGGAACGGGCGCCGAACACCAGGTAGGGGATGAGGGTGAGGTAGGGGATGAACAGCAGCGACATGGCCCAGGCGATCGCACCTTGGGCGGTGCGTACGGTGAACACCGCATGCAGCGCGGCGATGAAGCCGAGCAGATGAATCAGGCCGAGCAAGTAACCGAAGAAGTAGGGGCTGTGGAAATCCATACGCATCCTGCTTGCCGAGAGCACTGCTGCCTAACAGACCACGTTCGAGGGGTGGCCTGCAACCCGCAGGCGTTTTTGACGTCTAACGGCTCAGTCCGGCAAGAGCCGGTATTTCGAGGAGCTTTCATCCATGAAGATTCGTCTGCCACTGCTCGCCCTGGCGCTGGGGCTGGGCAGCCCGCTGGTCCACGCGCAGATGTTGCAACCCGGCCTGTGGGAGCTGACCACCAGCAACATGCAGGTCGATGGCAAGCCGTTGCCGGACATGGAGTTCATGCTCGGTCAGTTGAAGAACCTGCCGCCGGAGCAACGGGCGATGATGGAAGGTGCCCTGGCCAAGCAGGGCATCACGGTGGGGGGCAAGGGGGTGCGCTCGTGCCTGACCGCGGAGCAGGTCAAGACCAATGACATTCCGCTGCAGGATCCGCAATCGGGCTGCACGCAGAAGATCACCGAGCGCAATGGCAATGTCTGGAAGTTCCAGTTCAGTTGCCCCAAGGCCCAGGGTAACGGCCAGGCCACCTTCCTCAGCGACCGGGAGTTCCTGACCAAGGTCAACGGCACCTTCAATGCCTCCGGGGTCCAGCAGCAGGGCAGCATGGATACACGGGCGGTCTGGCTTGGAAATGACTGTGGAACGGTCAAACCGCGTACCTGATCGGTCACCCGCGATAACGACTGACCGCCACCGCGTCGTGGGCATGCAGGCTCTCTGCATGTTCCACGCGCACGCTGAAGCCGCTTACGCCCGTTAGCGTTCGCAAGGCCGCATGCAAGCGGCGGGCGGCATCCTCGCAGAACATCAGGTTCTGTCCGTTGGCCAGGGCGAAGGCCTGCTCGTCGGCGCGCTTGACTGCCGTCTGTACGGCCGTGCCCAAGGCGGCCTCCGCAGTCTCGATCAACTCGGTCAGCCTGAACGCGTCGCCGTCCAGACGGACCTGCAGCTTGGCCATGCTCCTTTGGCTATGGGGTGTCGCAACGATGCCGTCACTGCTGCCGAGCCACTGGCGAACACGCTCCCACTCCAGTGACTGGCCAGCGAAGTCCCGGTCGAATTGCGCCTGGATCAGCTGTCTGGCCAGCGCCGCCGAGCATGGGCAGGTCGAGGAGTAGGGAATGTGCACCGATAGTTCCACGTGGAACATTCCATCTTTCAGCTGTGCGTCGATGCTCACTGGGTAGCGTTTCCAGCCTGCTAGCGGGCTGACCAACGCCGGGCGCTTGAGCAGGTGATCGAACGCCAGGCGCAGGTAGGCGGCGTTCGAAAGGCCCTCGTGGCTGGCGAGAAACTGCTCGAGCGTCCGGCGAATCAGGCGTGGACTCAAGGCTTGCTGTTCCAGCGCTTCCAGCGCCAGGTACAACCGTGACATGTGGATGCCCCGGGCTGAGCCGTCATCCAGGCTCACGCCGGCATCGGCGTGCGCGCCGAGACTGCGTCCGTCGACCAGCAGCGGCAGGGCGATACCGCACATGCCGACCCAGTCCAGCGGCAGTGTCTGCTGGCTGCTTTGTGTGGCGATGTCGGGAAGGGCAAGGCTAGACATGGAAGGATCCTGAAGTGATGGCAGTCAGCGGCAACCGCCGACAAGGCTGCAGTGCAGGTTGAAGCGTTGACCGCTGGAGCTGGAGACACGGTTGAGGGTGGTCCAGCCGATGCGACGGCTGTAGCCCACCCAGGCTTCACCGTCGCTGGCCAGCCCGGTGAAGAAGGTCAGCGTGCCGTAGCGGCTGTTGGTCTGAGCCCACAGGCGCTTGCCTGCTACTTCGTAGCCTCGCAGGTAAAAGGTGCTGCCTTCGGTACGCACGCTGTAGTAGTTGCCTTGGCCATCCTGGCAGGCGAGCAGGGTCGCGCTGCGGGTGCACAGGGCGAGGTCGGTGTGAGGCATGGCGAGAAGCTGCATAGGTGCTGCGAGCAGCAGCAAGGCAGCGAGGCCGGATGATTTCATGACGCTCTCCAGACAACCGTTCGGTCGACACGGCTTGGCGAAATTGTATTGTTATAATATAACATTGTGCAATGCATCGATTCGAATGCGCCTGCCCGATGAGGTTAGTCATGCCCAACCGTCTCCCTGTCACCGTGCTGTCCGGCTTCCTCGGCGCCGGCAAGAGCACGCTGCTCAACCATGTCCTGCGCAACCGCGACAACCTGCGCGTCGCCGTGATCGTCAACGACATGAGCGAAATCAACATCGATGCCAGCGAGGTCCAGCGCAACGTCAGCCTGAATCGGGCGGAAGAAAAACTGGTGGAGATGAGCAACGGCTGCATCTGTTGCACCTTGCGCGAGGACCTGCTGGAAGAGGTGGCGAGGTTGGCGAGTGAGGGCCGCTTCGATTACCTGCTGATCGAGTCGACCGGAATATCCGAGCCGCTGCCGGTCGCCGAGACCTTCACCTTTCGCGACGAGCAGGGGCGCAGCCTCTCCGACATGGCGCGCCTGGACACCATGGTCACCGTGGTCGACGGGCTGAACTTCCTGCGCGACTACCAGGCCGCCGAGAGTCTCGCCAGCCGTGGCGAGACCTTGGGTGAACAGGACGAGCGCTCGATCAGCGACCTCTTGATCGAGCAGGTCGAGTTCGCCGACGTGCTGTTGCTGAGCAAGATCGACCTGATCAGCCAGTCTGACCGCGAGGAACTGGTGGCCATCCTGCGCAGCCTCAATGCCCGGGCGCAGATCGTGCCGATGGTGATGGGCCAGGTGGCGCTGTCGCGCATCCTCGATACCGGCCTGTTCGATTTCGACCAGGCGGCCCAGGCACCGGGCTGGCTGCGCGAACTGCGTGGCGAGCATGTGCCGGAAACCGAGGAATACGGCATCGCCGCCAGCACCTGGCAGGCACGTCGGCCATTCCACCCGCAGCGCTTCTACGACTTTATCCACACACCCTGGAGCAACGGCCGGTTGCTGCGTTCCAAGGGCTTCTTCTGGCTGGCCAGCAAGTACCAGGAGGCTGGGAGCTGGTCCCAGGCCGGTGGCATGATGCGTCACGGCCTGGCGGGGCGCTGGTGGCGCTTCGTGCCACGAGAGCAATGGCCGCAGGACGAAGAGAGTACCGCGGCGATCCTCAAGCAGTGGTCGGTGGAAAGCGGCGATTGCCGCCAGGAACTGGTGTTCATCGGGCAGAACATCGACTTCGAGCGGTTATCCACAGAGCTGGAGGCTTGCCTGCTCACGGACGACGAGATGGAGTTGGGGCCGATGGCCTGGCTGCGTCTGCCCGATCCTTTCGGGGCCTGGCATGAGGACGCGGTGGCATGACTGTGGATATCCGCCAGGTGTTCGGTGAATCGCCCCAGGTGATGACCGACATCCTTCAGGATGGTGTCAACCTGGCGGTCTGGCAGCGCCGCCTGCCGGCCCAGGTGGAGGACTTCGCCAACCTGGTGCTCAGCCTTGGCCAATCCCTGGCCGATGAGCGGGTGATCGAGGTGGATGAACGCCACCCGCCAGCCTTGCCCGGTTTGCTCAGGGAGGCCGCCGATCTGCACGGCTATGACGGTTTCGTCGCGGATGTGGCTTGGCTGGTGGCTGCCTATACCTGCCTGCTGGGCGCCCGTCGTCTCGGTGTGCGCGTGCGGGTACTGGACGGGGCGATGTGCCCGCGCATGCATGTGGACCATGTGCCGGTGCGCCTGCTCAGTACCTATGCCGGCGCGGGCAGCGAATGGCTGGCGGAGGGAGCGATCGATCGCGCGCGCTTGCAGCAGTCGTTACCGGCTGTGGATAAAGTTCGGCGCCTGGCGGCGGGAGAGGTGGCCCTGCTCAAGGGCGAGAAGTGGCTGGGCAACGAGGGCGCGGGATTGGTTCACCGGTCACCGCTGACGCCTGCCGGGGAGCGCCGATTGTTGCTGAGCCTGGACTGGTTGGCATGAATCGCGGGGCCCGGCGGTATAGACTGCCATCAAGCCATCCCGATACCGAGCCATGCTGCAGAACATTCCCACCCATGTGATCGCCGGCCCCCTCGGCGCCGGCAAGACCAGCCTGATCCGCCACCTGCTGGACCAGCGTCCAGCCGGCGAGCGCTGGGCCGTGCTGGTCAACGAGTTCGGCCAGATCGGCCTCGATGCCGCCTTGCTCAGCCGCGACGATGCGGGCATCGCCATCGGTGAAGTGGCGGGAGGCTGCCTGTGCTGCGTCAATGGCGCACCGTTCCAAGTGGGGCTTGGCCGCTTGCTGCGCAAGGCGCGCCCGGACCGCCTTTTCATCGAACCGTCCGGCCTCGGTCACCCGGTCGAGTTGCTGGAGCAACTGGGACGCGCACCTTGGACTGGCGTACTGTCGGTGCAGCCAATGCTGATGGTGCTGGATGCCGCGGCCCTGTCCCGGGGTGACGTCCTGCCTGAGGCTCAGCACCAGGCGCTGACGAAGGTGGGGTTGCTGGTGTTCAACAAGGCGAGCGTTGTGGATGAAGCCGCACGCTTGTTGATAACTGCATCACTACCCGCCATACCGGCGCGCTGGACGGACCACGGGACACTGCCGCTTGCTGCATTGCCTGTTTCAACCCTCGTGGCGGCAGGTACAGTCGACCATGGCCGCCTGCCTGTGGATAACGATGCAGTGCCGTTGCCCACCCTGTGGACCGATCCACGACAGCCGATCTGCCATTTTCAGCAGGGGGAGGGAGGTTGGAGCATCGGCTGGCGCTGGCATCCCGACCAATGCCTCGACGCGGCCGTGCTGCGCGGTGTTCTGGAACAATGGCCGTGGCGCCGGGCGAAGGGCGTTATCCACAGCACCGAAGGCTGGCAGTCGTTCAATGGCCTTGAAGGCGGGACGCTGGAATGGCGTTCCAGCGAATGGCGCAAGGACTCGCGCATCGAGCTGATTTTCGATCAGCCGCAGCCCTTGCAGGCCCTGCAAGCGGCCTTCGGCGGCTGCCCGCTGATCCGTTGATCAATTGCGCCAGCGGTTGTGCTCCTGGCGCCACTGCTGCATTTCGATAACGTTGTCGGTACGCGGCGGGGTCTTGATCTCGAACGGGTAGGGCGCGAGTTCGATCTGCATGGTGTGAGCGCCGAACTGGGTGACGGTCCCGGGGTGGCGTTGTTCACCGGTGACGGTGAACTCGAAGTTGTAGATGCGCGCCAGGCGCTTCCTACCATTGGCGTCGCGCACGAAGGCGATGCGCTTGAGCGCCACGGCGTCGTCGAGCAGTTCCAGGTCGAGCTTGGCGCAATGCTGCTTGACCCGTGCCAGGGCCTTTTCGCGCAGCCCGTGGTTGTGCCACAGCCAGGCGCCTGCGGTCGCCACCAGCATCAGGACGAAGAGGTTTTCCAGGGTCAGCATTTGCGTAAGCTCCAGACAGGTCGATCCAGCTTAACTGCGTCTCTGGCCTGTCGTACAGATGGCAATCGGGTTCATACTGCGGGCCGCACACTTATTCACACAGTTTCGGAATCGTCCCGCATGAAACGTACACCGCACCTGCTCGCCATTCAGTCCCACGTGGTCTTTGGACACGCCGGCAACAGCGCCGCGGTGTTTCCCATGCAGCGGGTCGGGGTCAACGTCTGGCCGCTCAACACCGTACAGTTCTCCAACCATACTCAGTATGGACAGTGGGCCGGGGAAGTGCTTGCCCCAGCGCAAATTCCCGCGTTGGTGGAAGGCATTTCCAATATCGGTGAGCTGGGCCATTGCGATGCGGTGTTATCGGGCTACCTGGGCAGTGCCGAGCAGGGGCGGGCGATCCTGGCCGGCGTCGAGCGGATCAAGGCGGTCAATCCCAAGGCCCTGTACCTGTGCGACCCGGTCATGGGGCATGCCGAGAAGGGCTGCATCGTGCCGGCGGAGGTCAGCGAGTTCCTGCTCGAGGAGGCGGTCGCCAAGGCCGATATCCTGTGCCCGAACCAGCTCGAATTGGACAGCTTCTGTGGCCGTCGCGCGCAGTCGCTGGAAGATTGCGTGGGCATGGCGCGCGGGTTGCTGGAGCGCGGGCCGCAGGTGGTACTGGTCAAGCACCTGAATTATCCACAGCGGGCGGACGATGCCTTCGAGATGCTGCTGGTGACCCGCGATGCCAGCTGGCACCTGCGCCGGCCTTTGCTGGCCTTCCCACGCCAGCCGGTGGGGGTGGGCGACCTGACCTCCGGGCTGTTCCTCGCCCGCGTGCTACTGGGCGACGACTGGCTACAGGCTTTCGAGTTCACCGCCGCCGCCGTGCATGAAGTGCTGCTGGAAACCCAGGCCTGCACCCGCTATGAACTGCAACTGGTGCGAGCCCAGGACCGCATCGCCCACCCGCGGGTGCGCTTCGAGGCGCAGCGTTTGCTCTGTTAGATCGAATCAGTCTTGAGGTTCTGGTAGCGCTGTTCCAGCTCCTGGCGGATCTGACGGCGTTG
This sequence comes from Pseudomonas mosselii, assembly GCF_019823065.1. NCBI lineage: Bacteria > Pseudomonadati > Pseudomonadota > Gammaproteobacteria > Pseudomonadales > Pseudomonadaceae > Pseudomonas > Pseudomonas mosselii. The sequence goes on along the minus strand of NZ_CP081966.1, from coordinate 6,245,541 downwards.
CTGACCCTGCAGGAAGCGGCGCTTCTCCTCGCTGCTCTGCGGCTGGCGCGGTGGTACCTTCACCGGGCGACGGTCGTCGTCCACCGCGACCATGGTGAAGAAGCAGCTGTTGGAGTGGCGCACCGAGCGCTCGCGGATGTTCTCGGTGACCACCTTGATGCCCACCTCCATCGAGGTGTTGCCGGTGTAGTTGACCGAGGCCAGGAAGGTCACCAGCTCGCCGACATGAACCGGTTCGCGGAAGATCACCTGGTCCACCGACAGGGTCACCACATAGGTGCCGGCATAGCGGCTGGCGCAGGCATAGGCGACTTCGTCGAGGTACTTGAGCAGGGTGCCGCCGTGTACGTTGCCAGAGAAGTTGGCCATGTCCGGTGTCATCAGGACGGTCATGGTCAGCTGGGCGTTTCCAGGTTCCATAGAGAGCTCACGGTGAATTTGCACGGATTCGGGGCGGGTATCTGCAGACACTTCTGTTTCCCCTCGTTGAGGTTTCCCATCCTGGTACGGGACGTCGGCTGACGCTCCATCGTCACGCCAATTTTGCCATCGGCGGTGTCGAATCGGCCGATCTGTTTCTGCATATTGCATCGGCATTTTGTGGCAAGGCGCGATGTTAACCTGACGACGCCCATGCAACGTGGGCTTTTGCGTCTATCACAACAGTATGTGCCTGCTCCGCGCCGAAGGATCGTCCGGCAGAGGAGCGGTTCGCCCCGTGCACCGAAAACAAGGAGTATCACGCCATGCATGCCATCAGCTTCATCCAGGACCTGGCGGTGATCATGCTGGTTGCCGGGGTGGTCACCATCCTCTTCCATCGCCTCAAGCAGCCGGTGGTGCTGGGCTACATCGTCGCCGGCTTCATCATCGGCCCGCACACGCCGCCGTTCGGTCTGATCCACGACGAAGACACCATCAAGACGCTGGCCGAACTTGGTGTGATCTTCTTGATGTTCTGCCTGGGCCTGGAGTTCAGCCTGCGCAAGCTGTTCAAGGTTGGCGCCACGGCTTTCATCGCGGCGTTCCTGGAAATCGTCCTGATGATCTGGATCGGGTTCGAGATCGGTCGCTGGTTCGGCTGGAACACCATGGATTCGCTGTTCCTCGGGGCAATCCTGGCGATCTCCTCGACGACCATCATCGTCAAGGCGCTCAACGACCTGAAGATGAAAAACGAGCGTTTCGCCCAGTTGATCTTCGGCGTGCTGATCGTCGAGGACATCCTCGGCATCGGCATCATCGCGCTGCTGTCGGGCATTGCCGTCAGCGGCTCGGTGAGCTCCGGCGAAGTGTTCTCCACCGTGGGCAAGCTGTCGCTGTTCATGATCGTCGCACTGGTCATCGGCATCCTGCTGGTGCCGCGGCTGCTGGCCTACGTGGCGAAATTCGAAAGCAACGAGATGCTGCTGATCACCGTGCTGGGCCTGTGTTTTGGCTTCTGCCTGCTGGTGGTCAAGCTCGAATACAGCATGGTGCTCGGTGCCTTCCTGATCGGCGCGATCATGGCCGAGTCGCGCCAGTTGCTGAAGATCGAACGGCTGATCGAGCCAGTTCGCGACCTGTTCAGCGCCATCTTCTTCGTCGCCATCGGCCTGATGATCGACCCGTCGATCCTGGTCGAGTACGCCTGGCCGATCGTGGTCATCACCCTGGCGGTGGTACTGGGCAAGATGCTCTCCTGCGGCATGGGCGCGTTTATCGCCGGCAACGACGGGCGCACCTCGTTGCGCGTGGGGATGGGGCTTTCGCAGATCGGCGAGTTCTCCTTCATCATCGCCGCCCTGGGGGTGACCTTGCAGGTCACCAGCGACTTTCTCTATCCGGTCGCAGTGGCGGTGTCGGCCATCACCACCTTGCTGACGCCGTACCTGATCCGTGCCGCCGATCCGTTGTCTATCAGGCTGGGCAAGGTGGTGCCGAGCCGCGTGGCACGGGTGCTGTCGCTGTACGGCGAATGGTTGCGCAGCATCCAGCCGCAGGGCGAGGGGGCCATGCTGGCGGCGATGATCCGACGCATTCTGCTGCAGGTCGGGGTAAACCTGGCGTTGGTGATCGCGATCTTCTTCAGTGGCGGTTATTTCGCCGGGCGCATCGGTAACTGGTTGAGCGAGTGGGTGGCGGATGCCGGCCAGCAGAAGGCGCTGATCTGGGGAGCGGCATTGCTACTGTCGCTGCCGTTCCTGATCGCGGCGTATCGCAAGCTCAAGGCGCTGTCGATGTTGCTGGCGGAGATGGGCGTCAAACCCGAGATGGCAGGGCGGCATACCCAGCGGGTACGGCGGGTGATCGCCGAGGTGATTCCGCTGCTGTCACTGCTGGTGATCTTCCTGCTGCTGTCGGCCTTGTCGGCAAGCATCCTGCCGACCAGCGAACTGCTGCTGGTCATCGTCGTGGTGGCGGCAGTGGTGGTGGCGCTGCTGTGGCGCTGGCTGATCCGGGTGCATACGCGGATGCAGGTGGCGTTGCTGGAGACGTTGGAGAACAGCCGCGATCATTCGCACTGAGCAGGCGGCTAACGCTTTCTGCGCAAGATTTCACCGTCGTCCGAGGGGATGGAGCGGTAGCAGTGTCGCCAGGCGCAGAGAGCCTGGCGATTCTACGAGTGATGGGTAGCGATAAGCCATCACTTTATGCGGGTATTTCTCATTCAGCTTTCCAGCCAGACATCCCGTGCCCAGTGCCAGACCGATTCCCAGCTTTCCTCGGTGACGATTTCTTCTTCACCCGACCACAGCACAACGGTGCCGTCCTCTTCGACGCAGTAGTAGTCGTCACCGTCCTGGCAGATGGGAATGAGGTCGCGAGGCACGCCGGCGTCCCAGGCGTTGGCCGCCACTTCCGGCAGGTAGGTGTGGGATTGCGGATCGGTCACGGTCACCGGCTCGAGGCTGCCATACACCACGTCGCTGACGGTCAGCAGGTATTCCTTGAACACGAACGGGATGTTGATGAACAGCTCTTCCTCGATCTCGACCAGCTGATCCTCGTCCGGCAGTTCCAGCGGCACCGGTACCGGCTCGTTGGCTTCACGGAGTTGTTCGATCACTTCTTCCACGGTTCACATCCTCTGACCTTATGACAACGCTGCGCGTTATACCCTAGTAGGCCGCTCTGGCAAAAGCAAAAACCCCGGGACAGGCCCGGGGTTTTTTCTGCAACGTGCGACGGTTAACCGTTTTGGCGGATACCGGCCAGCAGCCAAGGCTGATTTTCGCCATGGGCGCGAACCATGTGCCAGCTTTCGCTGAAGGCTTCGCCCTGGTCGAAGCGCGAGGTCTTCGACACGCCACGGAAGGTCAGGGTGGCGTCGGTCTGGTCGGCGCGCTCGTCGACGCCGTCCAGTTGCACATCGAGGTCGTCGATGTAGGTGGACTGGAAGCCTTCACCCTGCTCGGCACGCTCGCGCTTGAGGAACTCGAGCATCTGCGGGGTGACGAACTCGGCGATCTTGTCCATCTCGTTGGCGTCCCAGTGCTGCTGCAGCGACTGGAAGTGCGAACGGGCGGCGGACAGGAAGCTGGCTTCGTTGAACCAGGCCGGAGCGTTGATCACAGGCGAGGCGACCGGCGCGGCGGAGCCGCCGAAGATCGACTGCGGGGCGGCCTGCGGCTGGGCTTCGCGCTGGTACGGGGCGTGGCCGGCGGCAGCGTGTTGCGGCTGCTGCTGGCGACGGCGCGCGGCGATGAAGCGGAAGACCAGGAAGGCGATCAGGCCCATGATCAGGAAATCGAGGATCTGCATGCCATCGAATCCGTCGCCCATGAACATGGAGGCCAGCAGGCCACCGGCGGCGAGGCCGGCGAGTGGGCCCAGCCAGCGCGAGGCACCGCTGGCGGCGGCTGGTGCGCGACCAGGAGCGGTCGGGGTGGCGGCAGGCGTGGTCGGGGTGGCGGCAGGCGTGGTCGGGGTGGCCTGGCGGGTCTGGTGGATAGGCGCGGAGCCCGAGCTCTTGCCACCACCGAAGCGCTTGGCGTTGGCGTCGAGGCTCAGCGTCAGGCCGACGCAGAGCGCCAGAGCGATGCTAAGAAAACGTTGCATAAGATGGGGATTCCCGTTTGTGTGGATTGCACGCGCGTCATGGTGCACATGAACTGACAGACATAGCCAGCGACAAGATGTTTCGAGCTTTTGCCTGACTGACCGGATCTATGCGTTCACCTGTAGGTGATCGCCCAGCCCTTTGAGCTGGGAAACCGCCCCCTGTGGGAGCGGCCTTGCGTCGCGAAAGGGCTGCGCAGCAGCCCCAGCAATTTCAATGGCGGCTCGGAATCTGGGGCCGCTGCGCGTCCCTTTCGCGACGCAAGGCCGCTCCTACAGGGGCGTGTCGTTCGATTCGGTCAGATAGCTTCCAGCTTGGCGTAGCCCAGCATCAGCCACTTGCTGCCCTCGGAGAAGTTCACCTGCACCCGTGCCTGGGCGCCGGAGCCCTCGAAGTTGAGGATCACGCCTTCGCCGAACACCGCATGCTGCACCCGCTGGCCGAGGCTGAACGCGGTCTGCGGGATGCTGGCGTTGGCGAACAGGCTGCTGGCCGGCGTCTTCGCGCCGCCGAACGGGCGGCTGACCGTGTTCGACAGGCGCACCTCCTGCACCAGCCCGGCCGGGATCTCCCGGACGAAGCGCGACACCTTGTTATAGGTCTCGCTGCCATACAGGCGGCGGGTCTCGGCGTAGGTCATGACCAGCTGGCGCATGGCCCGGGTGATGCCCACGTAGGCCAGGCGGCGCTCCTCTTCTAGGCGGCCGGGCTCTTCCAGGCTCATCTTGTGAGGGAACAGGCCTTCCTCCATGCCCACCAGGAACACGTACGGGAACTCCAGGCCCTTGGCGCTGTGCAGGGTCATCAGCTGGATGCTGTCCTCGTGCTCGTCGGCCTGGGTGTCGCCGGCCTCCAGCGAGGCGTGGCCGAGGAACGCCGACAATGGCGAGAGGTCGGCGTCTTCGTCGCTGGTTTCGAAGTTGCGCGCCGCGCTGACCAGTTCCTCAAGGTTTTCCACCCGGGCCTGGCCTTTCTCGCCCTTCTCTTCCTGGTGATAGACGATCAGCCCGGACTGCTCGATGACCGTTTGGGTCATCAGGTGCAGCGGCATGTCCAGCACCTTGGCGGCGAGGTTCTCCAGCAGCTCGATGAACGCGCCCAGGGCGCTGGCGGCACGGCCCTTGAGGGCCTTGGCGGCGAGCAGCTGGCACATGGCTTCCCACATCGACAGCTGGCTGTGGCGGGCGTGGTCGCGGATGGCCTCGACGGTCTTTTCGCCTATGCCCCGTGGCGGCACGTTGATCACCCGCTCCAGCGCCGCGTCGTTGCCGCGACCTTCGAGCAGGCGCAGGTAGGCCATGGCATTCTTGATCTCGGCGCGCTCGAAGAAGCGCTGGCCGCCATAGATGCGGTAGGGGATGCGTTCGCGCAGCAGGGCCTCTTCCAGCACCCGCGACTGGGCGTTGGAGCGATAGAGGATGGCGATCTCGCTGCGCGCGTTGCCCTGCTTGACCAGGCTTTCGATGGTCTCGACCACGTAGCGCGCCTCGTCGTGCTCGTTGTACGCGGCATAGAGCGTGAGCGGTTCGCCCTCGCCCATGTCGGTCCACAGCTCCTTGCCCAGGCGCCCGCTGTTGTTGGCGATCAGGGCGTTGGCAGCCTTGAGGATACCGCCGGTGGAGCGGTAGTTCTGCTCCAGGCGGATCAGCTCGGCGTCCGGGAAGTCGGCGGTGTACTGGTGGATGTTCTCGATCTTGGCGCCGCGCCAGCCGTAGATCGACTGGTCGTCGTCGCCCACCGCCATCAGGCTGTCGCCACCGGAGGCCAGCAGGCGCAACCACGCGTACTGCACGGCGTTGGTGTCCTGGAACTCGTCCACCAGCAGGTGGCGGAAGCGGCGCTGGTAGTGCTTGAGCAGATCCGGGTGGTCGCGCCACAGGTCGAGGGCACGCAGCAGCAGCTCGGAGAAGTCGATGACCCCGGCGCGATCGCAGGCCTGCTCGTACGCGACATAGATGTCACGCATGGTGGCCAGGAACAGGTCGCCGCTGGCCTGGATGTGCCGTGGGCGCAGGCCTTCGTCTTTCTGGCCGTTGATGAACCACTGGACCTGGCGCGCCGGCCATTTCTGCTCGTCCAGGCCCATCTCGCGGATCACCCGCTTGATCAGGCGCTGCTGGTCGTCGCTGTCGAGGATCTGGAAGTTCTGCGCCAGCCCCGCTTCCTGCCAGTGCGCCCGCAACAGGCGGTGGGCCAGGCCGTGGAAGGTGCCGACCCACATGCCAGCCGGGTTGATGCCCAGCAGTTGCTCGATCCGTTGGCGCATTTCCGCCGCGGCCTTGTTGGTGAACGTCACCGACAGGATCGAGTGCGGCGAGGCCTGTTCGACCTGGATCAGCCAGGCGATGCGGTGCACCAGCACGCGGGTCTTGCCCGAGCCGGCGCCGGCCAGCACCAGTTGGCGCCCCACCGAGGCCGCCACGGCCTGGCGTTGAGCGTCGTTGAGGGAGTTCAGCAGGAGGGAGAGGTCGTCATTATGCATCCGGGCATTCTATGGCCGTGCGAAGGCAGGGGCAAACGCCCCGGACGCAAATCGCCGGATGGGCGCGCGACCGTTCATCGGTGGACTTGTCCGGTACCCGTGGTTGAGCGGTCAGACCTGGACGCAGCAGACATTTTCGAAATCATGACGCAGAGCAGTTTGGTCCGACGCAGTGCTTGTGTATGCTCCCTGCACATTTGCGGTCAGCCATAACAAGAAGACAAAAGAACCCAGCCAATATGACCCAGGATTGCGCGGCGATCGGAGCATCGCCGGAGACGACAAGGAGCGTTCGCAGGCAATTCGCCACCCAGCTGTCGATCGAGCGTACTCGCCTGCTGTACCAGGGCTCGTTGCTGCCCACCTTGTTCATGTTGCTCAACGGCCTGCTCTGCGCCTGGCTGCTGTGGAGCCCTGCGCGCTATTTGCTGGTCGGGGTTTGGATGGCCTGGCTGGTGGCGCTGGTGGCGCTTCGGGTGATCCAGGTGGCGGCCTTCGACGCGGCGACGCCGGCGCGCCAGGCCAAGCCGACCTGGCGGCGCATGTTCCTGCTCGGCTCGGCGTTCAGTGGCCTGACCTTGGCCTGCGCGGTGATCGCCCTGGCGCCGGCGGACAACTTCGTGCAGCAGGCCTGGGTCTTCGGCCTGCTCGGCGCGGCGGCGTTGTCGGCCAGTGTCGCCTACGCGGTCAGCCTGCCGGCGTTTCTCAGCTTCGCCCTGCCGTGCCTGCTGCCGCCGATCGCGTTTCTATTCGTCTATGATGCCGGACACCAGCGCGGCTGGGGCTGGCTTGGGCTGATCCTGCTGGTGGCGCTGATGGTGGTGGCCTGGCAGGTCAATCGCCTGATCGAGCGCGGCCTGCTGCGCCGCTTCCAGAACCAGGCGCTGATCGAGCACCTGCAGAACGCCCAGCGTCATGGTGAGGGCCTCAACCGTCAGCTCAATGCAGAGATCGCCCAACGGCGACGGGCCGAGGACGACCTGCGCAAGGCCCATGCAGGCCTCGAGCAGCGCGTGGCCCAACGCAGTCATGAGCTGGACCTGGCCAACCAGGCCCTGAGCAAGAGCGAGCAGCGCCTGGCCCTGGCCTTGCAGGCCAGCGAACTTGGGCTGTGGGACTGGAATCTGGAAACCGACGAGGTCCATCACACCCAGTTGCATGCGCTGTTCGGCCTGGATCCGGAGCAGGTACGCTCGGTGCGCGCCGACCTCAAGCCGCGGCTGCATCCCGACGACCTGCCCGTGCTGCGACGCACGCTGGTCGAGCACCTCAAGGGGCGCACCGAGGACTACCGGGTCGAGTACCGGGTACGCCACGCCCAGGGGCACTGGTGCTGGATCGAGGACTGCGGGCGGGCGGTGGAGTCCGATGGCCAGGGCAAGGTACTGCGCATGCTCGGCACCCGCCGCGACATCACCGCGCGCAAGGAACAGGAAGAGCAGCAGCGCCTGGCCGCGACGGTGTTCGAGGCGGCCAGCGAAGGGATCGCCATTCTCGACGCGGACTTCCAGTTGCTGGCGGTGAACCAGGCCTTCTGCGATGTCACCGGCTACGGCCGGGCCGAGCTGATCGCCCGCAACGCCCTGGAGCTGCCCTGCAGCCGCGATGCCCGCCGCCACAGCCAGGCCATCGACCAGGCGTTGGAGCAGCAGGGCCACTGGCAGGGCGAGCTGGTCGAGGCGCGTAAGAACGGCGAGCTCTACCCGCAGTGGTTGCAACTGAACAGCGTGAATGACCCTCGGGGACGAATCGTCAATATCGTCGGCTTCTTCACCGACCTGTCCGCACGCCGCGAATCCGAGGAGCGCCTGCGCTACCTGGCGCATTACGACGACCTCACCGGTTTGGCCAACCGCGCACTTTTCCGCTTGCGTTTGCACGAGGCGGCGCAGCGCATGCGCCTGAACGGCCGCAGCCTGGCGCTGCTGCATGTGGACCTGGACCGCTTCAAGCTGCTCAACGAAAGCCTGGGCCACGAACTGGCGGACCAGTTGCTCAAGAAGATGGCCCAGCGCCTGGCCAACGCGGTGCCGGAGGCCGACACCGTGGCGCGCCTGTCCGGCGACGAGTTCGCCGTGCTGTTCGACGGCTACACCAACCTGTCGAGCCTGGTGCGCGTCACCACCCGGCTGCTCGACAAGCTGCGTGTGCCTCAGCGCGTCGGCGGGCACGAGGTGGTGATCAGTGCATCGGTGGGCATCAGCCTGTTGTCCGACGCCACCCAGGACCTCAATGCCCTGGTCAGCCAGGCCGACATGGCCAAGCAGCACGCCAAGCACCTGGGCGGCGACAGCTTTCAGTTCTACACCGAGAGCCTGCGCGCCAGCACTCTGGAACGCCTGCAACTGGAGAACCAGCTGCGCAAGGCCATCGACGAGCGCCAGTTACTGGTCTACTACCAACCCAAGCTGTGCCTGCGCACCGGCCAGTTGCACGCGGCCGAGGCGCTGGTACGCTGGCAGCACCCCGAGTGGGGCATGGTGCCGCCCAGCGAGTTCATCGGGCTGGCCGAAGAGACCGGGCTGATCGCGCCCATGGGTGAGTTAGTGCTGCGCCAGGCTTGCTGGCAGGCGTGCGAATGGTTGCGCCAGGGCCTGGAGGTGCGCGTTTCGGTCAACCTGTCGGTGTATCAGCTGCGCCAAGGCAAGCTGGTCAGCCTGGTGCGCCAGGTCCTGCAGGAGTCCGGCCTGGCGCCGCACCTGCTGGAGTTGGAACTGACTGAAAGCCAGCTGCTGGACAGCGTCGAGCACATCATCACCACCTTCGAGCAGCTCCACGCGTTGGGAGTGAAGCTGGCCATCGACGACTTCGGCACCGGCTATTCGTCGCTGAGCTACCTCAAGCGCTTCCCGGTCGACTACGTGAAGATCGACCAGGCCTTCATCCGCGGCCTGCTCGAAGGCTCACAGGACGCGGCCATTACCCGGGCGATTATCGCCATGGCCAAGAGCCTGCAACTGAAAGTGGTGGCCGAAGGGGTGGAAACCCGCGAGCAGCTGCAGTTCCTGCGCGAGCATGGTTGTGATGAGGTGCAGGGCTACCTGATCAGCCGGCCGGTGGACGCGACCTCGTTTCGCGCGTTGCTTGATCGCTCGACGGCCGACCTGTTGCGCTAAAAATGCCAGGCCTGGCCTTGGCGTGTCAGCAGGCTGTTGGCTTGTTCCGGGCCATTGCTGCCGGCGGGGTAGGGGCGTGGCGCCTGGAAGTGTTCCTCCCAGCCCTGCAGGATCGGGTCGATCCAGGCCCAGGCGGCCTCGACCTCGTCGCGGCGCATGAACAGCGTCGAGTCGCCTTCCAGCACATCCAGCAGCAGCCGCTCGTAGGCGTCCCAGCGGCGGGTCTGGGCAAAGGCCTGGGCGAGGTTCAGGTCCAGTTCGACCGGCGCCAGGCGCATGCCCTTGCCCGGGCTCTTGGTCATCATGCGCAGGCTGATGTGCTCCTCCGGCTGTAGCTGGATCAGCAACTGGTTGACCTGTCCGCCGCTGAACAACTCGTGGGGCACCGGCTTGAACTGGATGACGATCTGCGACGAGCGCCGTGTCATGCGCTTGCCGGTGCGCAGGTAGAACGGCACGCCGGCCCAGCGCCAGTTGTCGATGTGCGCCTGTACCGCGATGAAGGTCTCGGTGTCGCTGTCGTTGTCCACGTCCTTTTCGAAGTAGTAGGCCGGCACCTCCTGGCCGCCGATCTTGCCGGCGCCGTACTGGCCGCGCACGGTCTTGTCCTGCACGTCCTGGCCGGTGATGGGCTTGAGCGCGCGAAGGATCTTCACCTTTTCGTCGCGTACCGCCTCGGCCTCGAACTGCGCCGGCGGCTCCATCGCCACCAGGCAGAGCAATTGCAGCAGGTGGTTCTGCAGCATGTCGCGGGTGGCGCCGGCGCGGTCGTAGTAGGCGCCACGGTTCTCCACGCCAAGGGTCTCGCAGACGCTGATCTGCACATGGTCGACCTGGCCGTTGCGCCACACCGGCTCCAGCAGGGCATTGGCGAAGCGCAGGGCCATGAGGTTCTGCACGGTTTCCTTGCCCAGGTAGTGGTCGATGCGAAATACCTGCGGTTCGCTGAACACCGCGCCGATGGCCTCGTTGATCGCGGTGGCCGACTCCAGCGAATGGCCGATGGGCTTCTCCAGCACGATGCGCGCCTCGCTGTCGGCCAGGCCGGCGATGCGCAGATGGTTGGCGATGGGCACGAACAGCTTGGGCGCGGTGGCCAGGTAGTAGATGCGGGTCAAACCGCCGGGTTCGCCCAGGTAGCGGGCCAGACGGCCGAAGTCGGCGCTCTGCGCGGCGTCCATGGGGAAGTAGTCCAGGCGGGCGCAGAAGCGCTGCCAGACGTCCTCGTCGAAGTCCTGGCGGGCGATCTGCGCCCGGCAATGACGTTCGGCGAGCTTGAGGTAGTCGTTGCGCGACAGGTGGCGCCGGGCCAGGGCGATGATCCGCACGGCGTTGTGCAGGCGGGCCTCGCGATACAGGTGGTAAAGCGCGGGAAGCAGTTTGTGCAGGGCCAGGTCGCCCGTGCCGCCGAAAACCAGGATGTCGCAAGGAATCGTCAAACCACCACTCTCCACGTTCGTTTAGCTGGGCGGGTTGGCAAGCATGTAGTATAACTACAAGAAAGCTACATCCCGGCACGCCGATCATAACCGAGTCCAGCCCGTGAATCTGTTGCAACATATCGACCAATCGCGGCACCTGCTGCGCAAATCGGAACTCAAAGTGGCCGACCATGTGCTGCTCGATCCGGCTGCCGTCATGCACAGTTCGATGGCCGACCTGGCGCACAGCGTGGGGATCAGCGAGCCGACCATCGTGCGTTTCTGCCGGGCGATTGGCTGTTCGGGTTTCCAGGATCTCAAGCTCAAGCTGGCGCAGAGCCTGGCCGCTGGCGCCAGTTTCGGCCAGTTCGCGATTCACGAAGACGACTCGGTCGCCGACTACAGCCTGAAGATCTTCGACACCACCCTGCACACGCTGATGGAGGTGCGCGAGCACCTCGACCCGCAGGCGCTGCAGCAGGCGGTGACCGCCATGGCCCAGGCCCAGCGCGTGGAGTTCTACGGCTTTGGCGCTTCTGGCGCGGTGGCGGCCGATGCCCAGCACAAGTTCTTCCGCCTGCTGCTCAGCGCTGCGGCCTATTCCGACCCGCACATGCAGGCGATGTCGGCGGTCACCCTGAAGCCGGGCGACGTGGCGGTGTGCATTTCGCAGTCGGGGCGCTCCAAGGACCTGCTGATCACCGCAAACCTGGTGCGTGAAAGTGGCGCCAACCTGATCACCCTGTGCCCGAGCCAGACGCCGCTGGCCGAATTGTCGACGGTCAACCTGGCCATCGACGTGCATGAGGACACCGAGATCTACACCCCGCTGACCTCGCGCATCGCTCACCTTGTGGTGATCGACGTGCTGGCCATGGGCGTGGCCATGGCCCGCGGGCCGAGCCTGGTCAACCACCTCAAGAGCGTGAAGCGCAGCTTGCGCAGCCTGCGTTTGTCGCCCAAGTCGATCAAGGCCACCGACGACTGAGCGATACGCAGATTTCATCATTTCGTCACTATTTCACCGCAAAACGGTAAACCCCTGAGGCCAGTCTGAAACTCCCGCATCCTATTTGGGAGACAGGCAATGGCACATGATCACGCAGGTGTGTACCAACCCAACGCCAAGGCTCGCAAGCAGCAGGAAAAGGACCAGCGCCGCATGGAGTTCCGCCGCGCGATCGAAAGCTACTGCGACCAGCGCCAGCTGCTGCGCGAGCTGGCCGACTACCCCGACCTGCAAGACATCACGGTGTGGCAGGTCTCGGCGGCAACTTACCCGAGAAACGCTCCACAAGCCCGCTGATCTGCGCACGTTCACCGCGGATGAACGCCTGGAACGCCAGGGCGACCGGCGACTGGCGCTTGTTTTTGGATTGCACCAGGCACCAACTGCGGTACAGCGGCAGCTCTTCCACCGGCAGTTCCCTGAGCACGCCGGTGGCCAGCTCCAGATTGACCGCGTGGCGGGTCAGCAGGGCGATGCCCAGGCCGGCCACCACGCATTCGCGCTGGGCGTCCGTGGAGGCCACCTCGACGGTCTGGGTGAAGTGCACGCGCTTGTCCTTGAAGAACTCCTCGCAGGCCTTGCGCGTGCCCGACCCTTGCTCGCGGACCAGCAGGGCATGAGGCTCGAGATCCTGCAGGCGCAGCTGTTCGAGCTTGCAAAGCGGATGGTCCGGCGGCGCCACGGCAATGATCGGGTTGTTGAGGAAGGGCAGGAACTCCAGGCCCATGTCCTGGGGCACCATGGACATGATGGTCAGGTCGTCGCGGTTGTCCGACAGGCGCCGGATCGCCTGGGCCCGGTTGACCACCGTGAGGGTGAGGTTGACCTCCGGGTGGCGCTGCTTGAAGGCGGCGAACAGGTGTGGCACGAAGTACTTGGCGCTGGATTCGATCGCCAGTTTCAGTTGCCCCTGCAATGAGCCCTGCAGGTCCGACAGCTGCATGTCGAGGTTCTCCAGACGCCCGAAGATATCCCGGCTGGCGCGTTGCAGCGCCTCGGCTGCCTCGGTCAGGTAGAGCTTCTTGCCGACGTACTCGAACAGCGGCTGGCCGACCAGCTCCTCGAGTTGGCGGATCTGTAGACTAACGGCGGGTTGCGTCAGCGCCATCTCCTCGGCCGCCCGGCTGTAGGAGCGCAGATCACACACCTCGTTGAACACCTGCAGTTGACGCAAAGTCATACGCATCAAGGACTTACGCATTTTTCCGGGGCTCCGGCAAAACCTTGTTACCTCACTATAAGCTTTTGCTAATACTATCCCTAACAAATATTGATTTTTGTTTATTGACCTTCGGCGCTAGGGTGAATATGCGACTGGCCAGCGACGTCTGGTCACGCGCCGACCGGTAAAACCGGCTCGTCTGTTCCTACGGCTTTGGGAAGACTCCAGTGATAACAAAAATCCTGATCGCCAACCGGGGTGAGATCGCAGTTCGGATCGTGCGTGCCTGCGCCGAGATGGGCATTCGCTCCGTCGCGATCTACGCCGACGCCGACCGTCACGCCCTGCACGTCAAGCGCGCCGACGAGGCCTACAGCATCGGTGCCGAGCCCCTGGCCGGCTACCTGAACCCGCGCAAGCTGGTGAACCTTGCTGTCGAGACCGGCTGCGATGCCCTGCATCCAGGCTACGGTTTCCTGTCGGAAAACGCCGAGCTTGCGGAGATCTGCGCCGAACGCGGGATCAAGTTCATCGGCCCGGCCGCCGATGTCATTCGCCGCATGGGCGACAAGACCGAGGCACGCCGCACCATGATCGCGGCCGGTGTCCCGGTCACCCCCGGCACCGAAGGCAACGTCGCCGATATCCATGACGCCCTGCGCGAAGGCGACCGCATCGGTTACCCGGTGATGCTCAAGGCCACCTCCGGTGGCGGCGGGCGTGGCATCCGCCGCTGCAACAGCCGTGAAGAGCTGGAGCAGAACTTCCCCCGTGTCATCTCCGAGGCCACCAAGGCCTTCGGCTCGGCGGAAGTGTTCCTGGAAAAATGCATCGTCAACCCCAAGCACATCGAGGCGCAGATCCTCGGTGACAGCTTCGGCAACGTGGTGCACCTGTTTGAACGCGACTGCTCGATCCAGCGCCGCAACCAGAAGTTGATCGAGATTGCCCCGAGCCCGCAACTGACCCCCGAGCAGCGCGCCTACATCGGCGACCTGGCGGTGCGCGCGGCCAAGGCGGTGGACTACGAGAACGCCGGTACCGTGGAGTTCCTGCTCGCCGATGGCGAGGTGTACTTCATGGAGATGAACACCCGGGTGCAGGTGGAACACACCATCACCGAGGAAATCACCGGCATCGACATCGTCCGCGAGCAGATTCGCATCGCCTCCGGCCTGCCGCTGTCGATCAAGCAGGAAGACATCCAGCACCGTGGCTTCGCGTTGCAGTTCCGCATCAACGCCGAAGATCCGAAGAACAACTTCCTGCCCAGCTTCGGCAAGATCACCCGCTACTACGCCCCCGGCGGCCCCGGCGTGCGCACCGACACGGCGATCTACACCGGCTATACCATTCCGCCGTTCTACGACTCCATGTGCCTTAAGCTCGTGGTATGGGCGCTGACCTGGGAAGAAGCCATGGACCGCGGCCTGCGGGCCCTGGACGACATGCGCGTGCAGGGGGTGAAGACCACCGCCGCGTACTACCAGGAAATCCTGCGCAATCCGGAATTCCGCAGCGGCCAGTTCAACACCAGCTTCGTCGAAAGCCACCCTGAACTGACCAACTACTCGATCAAGCGCAAACCCGAAGAGCTGGCCCTGGCCATCGCCGCCGCCATCGCCGCGCACGCAGGCCTGTGAGGAACCGAACAATGTCCAAGAAAATCTTTGTCACCGACACAATCCTGCGCGACGCCCACCAGTCCCTGCTGGCCACCCGCATGCGCACCGAAGACATGCTGCCGATCTGCGACAAGCTCGACAAAGTCGGCTACTGGTCGTTGGAAGTCTGGGGCGGCGCCACCTTCGACGCCTGCGTGCGCTTCCTCAAGGAAGACCCGTGGGAGCGCCTGCGCAAGCTACGCGCCGCATTGCCCAACACCCGCCTGCAGATGCTCCTGCGTGGGCAGAACCTGCTGGGCTACCGCCATTACAGCGACGACGTGGTCAAGGCCTTCGTCGCCAAGGCGG
The DNA here is from genome assembly GCF_019823065.1 of Pseudomonas mosselii. NCBI lineage: Bacteria > Pseudomonadati > Pseudomonadota > Gammaproteobacteria > Pseudomonadales > Pseudomonadaceae > Pseudomonas > Pseudomonas mosselii. Next base: position 6,230,336 of record NZ_CP081966.1, on the reverse strand, counting down.
CGGTCAACGGCATCGATGTGTTCCGCATCTTCGACGCCATGAACGACGTGCGTAACCTGCGCGTGGCCATCGAGGCGGTGAAGGCCGCCGGCAAGCACGCCCAGGGCACCATCGCCTACACCACCAGCCCCGTGCACACCATCGACGCCTTCGTGCAGCAGGCCAAGCAGATGGAAGCCATGGGCTGCGACTCGGTGGCGATCAAGGACATGGCCGGCTTGTTGACCCCGTTCGCCACCGGCGAGCTGGTCAAGGCACTGAAGGCCGAACAGTCGCTGCCGGTGTTCATCCACTCCCACGACACCGCTGGCCTGGCCGCGATGTGCCAGCTCAAGGCGGTGGAAAACGGCGCCGACCATATCGACACCGCCATCTCCAGCTTCGCCTGGGGCACCAGCCACCCAGGTACCGAATCGATGGTCGCCGCCCTCAAGGGCAGCGAGTTCGACACCGGCCTGGACCTGGAGCTGTTGCAGGAGATCGGCCTGTACTTCTACGCCGTGCGCAAGAAGTACCACCAGTTCGAGAGTGAATTCACCGCCGTGGACACCCGCGTGCAGGTCAACCAGGTGCCGGGCGGGATGATTTCCAACCTGGCCAACCAGCTCAAGGAGCAGGGCGCGCTCAACCGCATGAACGAAGTGCTGGCGGAGATCCCGCGGGTGCGCGAAGACCTCGGCTTCCCGCCGCTGGTGACGCCGACCTCGCAGATCGTCGGTACCCAGGCGTTCTTCAACGTGCTGGCCGGCGAGCGCTACAAGACCATCACCAACGAGGTGAAGCTGTACCTGCAGGGCGGTTACGGCAAGGCGCCGGGCGTGGTCAACGAGCAGCTGCGTCGCCAGGCGATCGGCAGCGAGGAAGTGATCGACGTGCGCCCGGCCGACCTGCTCAAGCCGGAGATGGCCAAGCTGCGTGCCGATATCGGCAGCCTGGCGCATTCTGAGGAAGACGTGCTGACCTTTGCCATGTTCCCCGACATTGGCCGCAAGTTCCTCGAGGAGCGCGAAGCCGGCTCCCTCAAGCCCGAAGCCCTGCTGCCGATTCCGGAAGCCGGCGCGGTGGGCTCGGTGGGCGGTGAGGGCGTGCCGACCGAGTTCGTCATCGACGTGCACGGCGAGACCTACCGCGTCGACATCACCGGCGTGGGCGTCAAGGCCGAAGGCAAGCGCCACTTCTACCTGTCCATCGACGGGATGCCGGAAGAAGTGGTGTTCGAGCCGCTCAACGAGTTCGTCGGCGGTGGCGGCAGCAAGCGCAAGCAGGCCAGCGAGCCGGGCCATGTCAGCACCAGCATGCCGGGCAACATCGTCGATGTGCTGGTCAAGGAAGGTGACGTGGTCAAGGCCGGTCAAGCGGTGCTGATCACCGAAGCCATGAAGATGGAGACCGAAGTGCAGGCGGCGATCGCTGGCAAGGTCGTGGCCATCCATGTGGCCAAGGGCGACCGGGTCACCCCGGGCGAGATCCTGATCGAGATCGAAGGCTGAGATAAGCCTTCATCTACAAGCGGTTAACCTCTGGGGAGCGAATGCTCCCCTTTTTTTCGCCTGCCGCTCAGCGTTGGTAACCCTTGCCGAAATGCCGCTCCAGCCGGGCCTGCACCAGCTCCAGCAGGATCGACAGCACCCAGTAGATCACCGCCGCGGTGGTCAGCATCTCCAGGTAGCGATAGCTGGAGCGGCCGTAGGACTGGGCCAGGAACATCACTTCCCAGACACCCATCACCGAAATCAGCGACGAGTCCTTGAGCATTGAGATGAACTGGTTGGCGCTCGGCGGGATGATGGTGCGCATGGCCTGGGGCAGGGTGATGTGCCAGAAGATCGCTGCCGGGCGCATGCCCAGGGCCAGGGCAGCCTGGCGCTGGCCGACGGCGACGCCGATGATGCCGGCGCGGAAGATCTCGCTCAGGTAGGCGCCGTAGTTCAGTGACAGGGCGATGATCCCGGCGGCGATGGCGCCCGGCACCAGGCCCAGCTGTGGCAGGCCCAGGTAGATCAGCAGAATCTGGATCAACAGCGGTGTGCCGCGAAAGAACGAGGTGTAGAAACTCGCCAGGCCAAACAGCACCGCACTGCTGGACAGCCTTGCCAAGGCGGCGGCAAAACCCAGCAGCACCGAGGTGAACATCGAGCAGATGCACAGGAACAGGGTCAGCGCGGCGCCTTGCAAAAAGCCGTTGGGGCCAAGCCGGAAGCCTGCAAGGTTGGGGAATTTCTCTACGATGATCGAAAATTTCAGATCAAAGTTTAAGAAAAAGCCCACGAACAGCAGCAACAATACCAGCCACGTCAGGTACAGCCGGCTGCGAAAGCCGAGCAGGCGCGAGCCCGTCGTTGTGGCGACGGGTTTGGGAGCAGGTTGATGTGCATTCATTTACTGATGTCGGCGCCGATCCACTTCTGCGAAAGCTTCGCCAGCGTACCCTCGGCTTTCAGCTCGGCGAACACCTGGCGCACCTTGGCATCCCATTCTGGGTCGCCTTTCTCGATGGCCACCGAGTTGGGCTCTTCATACAACGGCGCCCCGGCCAGCTTGAAACGCTTGTCCTGGTTCAGGCGGGGTTGCGCGGTCACCAGGTTGGTCAGGATTGCATCCAGGCGCACGCCGGCGCCCAGGCCGAGGTCCTGGAAGGCAACGTTGTCGGTGTCGTATGGGGCGGCCTGGACGAAGTCGAAGGGGTAGTCGATCTTGCGGTCTTCGGCGCCTTCGATCACCAGGTTCTTGTTCAGGTAGCTCTCGTAGCTGGAGGCACTGGTCAGGCCGACCTTGCGCCCGTTCAGGTCCTTGGCCGAGTGGATGCGCTCGTCCTTGGCGTTGACCACGATAACCGCCGGCGAGGCGTAGTACTGCACCGGGAAGTCGAACACTTCGGCGCGCGCCTTGCTCGGCGTCATCGAGCAGATGCAGATGTCGTAGCGGCCGCTCCAGCGGCCAGCAGCGATCACGTCCCAGGAGGGTGTTTCCAGGCGCAGTTTCACCCCCAGCTTTTCGGCGACGGCCTTGGCCACGTCCACATCGAAGCCGTCGAGCTGATTTTGCTCGTTGAGGAAAGAGAACGGCGGGTAGCTCTCCATCAGCACATTGACCAGTTCCTTGCGGGTTTCCACACGTTCCAGCGTGGCGCCTGCGAAGGCTTGAGTGGCAGCGCTCAGGGCAAGGAGACCGGCGCCCAGCAAGGTTGGTAAACGCATGGAGATACCTGGAAAAAGTGCTTGAATAAAGGATGTTTGATATTTAATAGTTATAAACATGTACTAACTAGTGAATTTTATTCATATCAATATAAGTGAATGGCATATGGGCGAACGGTCGTTGGTTATTCTGGATGGCGGCATGGGGCGGGAATTGCAGCGCCGGGGTGCGCCGTTTCGTCAGCCGGAGTGGTCGGCGCTGGCGCTGAGCGAGGCGCCGGAGGCCGTAGTGGCCGTCCATGCTGCCTACATCGCGGCGGGTGCCGAAGTGATCACCAGCAACAGCTATGCGGTGGTGCCGTTTCATATCGGCGAAGCGCGCTTTGCCAAAGAGGGCTACGCCCTGGCACAAACCGCAGGGCAATTGGCACGGGCGGCTGCCGATGCTGCCGGGGGCAAGGTGCGGGTTGCCGGCTCCTTGCCGCCGCTGTTCGGTTCCTATCGCCCAGACCTGTTCCAGCCGCAACAGGTCGCCGCAGTGCTGACGCCGCTGCTTGAAGGCCTGGCCGAGCATGTCGACCTGTGGCTGGCGGAAACCCAGAGTTCGATCGCGGAAGTGCGTGCCATCCACGCGCAGCTGCCGCGCGATGGCAAGCCGTTCTGGGTGTCGTTCACCCTGCGCGATGAAGACGTCGATGACGTGCCACGGCTGCGCTCGGGCGAACCGGTCGCGCAAGCCGCCGAAGCCGTTGCCGCGCTTGGTGCGCAGGTGTTGTTGTTCAACTGCAGCCAGCCCGAAGTGATCGGTGATGCCATCGATGCCGCCAAGGCAGCATTCGAGCGCCTGGGTGCCGATATCGCCATCGGTGCCTACGCCAACGCCTTCCCACCCCAGCCCAAGGATGCAACGGCCAATGATGGCCTGGACGAGCTGCGTGAAGACCTGGACCCACCGGGCTACCTGAGCTGGGCACAGAACTGGCGCCAGCGCGGTGCCAGTCTGGTCGGCGGTTGCTGCGGAATCGGCCCGGAGCACATTGCCGAGCTCAAGGCGAAATTGGTTTGATGAGGTAGATCGTGGCCAGCCGCTGAGGGTGGGCCAATGGGACGAGTATCCCAGAAATTGATGCCTTGGCGCCCCTGATGGATCCGGAGCAGGCCTTCCAGCGCCTGCGCCAGGATGCCGGCAGCCTGCTGGCATTGCCGGACGTCCTGGCCGATATGGGGCTCTCTGATGCGGTAATGAACCATCCGGCCATTGCCCTCGGCCCACTGCAACGGCGGCTGACTGCCTGGGGGCTGGCATGACAGTTTCCATCGATGTGCACGGGTTGTTGATCGATGCTTTGCGCGAAGGTATCGCCGACGGCAGCCTGGAACTCGGCGCGGCAGTGCGCCGCTTGCGTGTCGAGGTGGCCAAGATGCAGCAGGCGCAGTTTGCGAAGATGTGCAAGATTTCGGTTCGCACGCTGATTCAGATCGAGCAGGGGGAAGGCAACCCCACGCTCAAGTCGTTGAATGCAGTGTTCAAGCCGTTCGGCTTGAAAATGGGTGTGGTCAGTCGTCACCGGCAGATCGGTTGACTGCATCGCGGGGCAAGTCGCAAGCGTGGGAGCGGCGGTGCGCCGATGCGACTTGCCCCGCACTGCTTCAACCCAGGCGACATGCCTCCAGCGTCAGCACCTGCCCCTGAGGCTGCTGGTTTTCCTCACTCAACCAACGCTCGAACCCCACCGCCACGGCCGGCCACTCGGCATCGGTAATCGAGTACCAGGCGGTATCCCGATTGCGGTCCTTGACCACCATGTGGTTACGGAACACCCCTTCAAACACAAAGCCGAACCGCTCCGCTGCACGCTTGGAGCGATCATTGGCGTTGTTGCACTTCCATTCCAGCCGGCGGTTGCCCAGCGCGAAGCCGAGCTTGCTCAGCAGGTAGACCGCCTCGGTGCCCTTGGGCGTGCGCTGCATGGCGGCGCCGAAGGCGATGTGGCCGATTTCGAAGCGACCCTGTTCCGGGACGATCGACATGTAGCTGAGGATGCCCTGGACCTGGCCGCTGGCGCGGTCGATCACGCTGTAGAACAGCGGGTCGCGGCTGGCGGCGTTGCCTTGCAGCCAGTGGTCGAATCCGGCGCGCTCGGCAAACGGGCCGTAGGGCAGGTAGTCCCACAGCAACGGGTCCGAGCCCGGGCCTTGCAGTACTTCCCACAGGTCATTGCCATGGCGGGCCGGGTCGAGTTTTTCCAGGCGGATGAAACGGCCTTCGAGGGGCTCGGCCTTCGGGGTGCCGGCGGGCTTCCAGTTCAATGCGTCGTTCATGTTCGGCCTACAGTGCTTTGCGGAATTGGATGAAGCCCGGCCGATCGGCGATCTGTTCGTACAGGCTGATGGCGGTGGCATTGGTCTCGTGGGTCAGCCAGTGCACCCTCGTGCAGTCGGCGGCCTTGGCCGTCGCGTAAACATGCTCGATCAGCTGTCGGCCGATACCCAGGCCGCGTTGCTCGCCGTCCACGTAGAGGTCCTGCAGGTAGCAGGAATTCTGGATGCTCCAGTTGGTGCGATGGTAGATGAAGTTGACCAGGCCCACCGCCTTGTCGTCGACCCAGGCCAGGGTCGAATGGGTGGGCTCGTTGGGGTCGAGCAGGCGCTGCCAGGTGCTGAGGTAGACCTCGTCGGCCAGCTCGGTCTGGTAGAAGCGCAGGTAGGCCTGCCACAGGGAGCGCCAGGCGGCGTGATCGTGAGTGCCGACCGGGCGCAGGGTAACGGGGGTCATGGGCTTGTCCTTCAGAGATCGCGCATGTGCGCGGCGAGTTGGTTGTCCAGGTGGTCATTGCTGGCACTGAGGCCTTTGCGCACGCCGGCAATGTCATGCGCCGAACGGTTCTGGCTCAGTTTGCGCGCACCTTGCAGGCGGCTGATGGACAGGCGGATGCCAACGATGGCGCGGAGCATGCCGTCGAGGTAGTCGCTTGGGGCGTCAGACACTTTCCAGGGCTCGTCGCGGAGTTGTTCATGGCGTTCGGTGAGGCGGGTGACAATGTCCAGTAACGACTGGGCGTTGTGGATAACTTCGACCGGGCCATAGGCGTGCACGGCCAGGTAGTTCCAGGTCGGCACCACCTTGGGGTTGTCCGCCTTGCTCGGGTAGTAGCTCGGGCTGACGTAGGCATCGGCACCGGGAAACACCAGCAGCGCCTCGCCCCCTTGCTCCAGGTCCTGCCACTGGCGGTTGGCCCGGGCCAGGTGGGCGTAGACCGTGCCGAACTCGCCTTCGCCAGCCTCGACCAGTACGGGCAGGTGGGTGGCCAGCAGGCCCTGGTCACCCTGGCTGACCAGCAGGGCCAGGCGGGTTTGCAGCATGTGCCGGTGCAGGCGGTCGAGGTCGTGTTCCTGGTGGGACGTGTTGTTGTACATGCTGGATGTCCTTGCTGAATGACCCCATGCTAGGCAGGCTATTGGCTCTAGGTAAGAGCCATTCACGGCTGTTTTCATAGGTCCAATGTCATGAGCGAACGTTGCCATCCTCTGCCTTTCGACCCCGCGGGTATTGTCCTGGACCGCCGCCGCGGGCTGAGCCAGCAGCTCTACCATGCCTTGCGCGCCAGGGTGCTGGATGGGCGCCTGGGCAGCGGCACGCGGTTGCCGGCCACCCGCGATTTGGCGGCGATGCTGATGCTGTCGCGTAACAGCGTGGTGCGAGCCTACGACCAGCTGTATGCGGAGGGCTTCATCGAGAGCCGGGTTGGCGATGGCACCTATGTGAGCCAGCTGCCGAAACTATCCACACAATTATCAACAGGGTTATCCCTGGGGTTATCAACAGACTTATCCACATATAGTGCTTCAGATACTGAGGATTTATCCAGGCAGGCAGTCATCAGCGAGCCCCTGCAACGTCTGAAGAATCATCATTTGCCGCTGCCCAGAGGCGGGGCGCCCAAGGCTTTTCGCGTCGGCGTGCCGGCGTTCGACCTGTTCCCGTTCGAGGTGTGGGCCAAGCTGCAAGCGGGTTTCTGGCGAAATCCCGACCCGGCGTTGCTGGGCTATGGCGACCCGGCCGGTGAGTGGCAGCTGCGTGAATTGATTGCCACCTACCTGCGACGCTCGCGGGGGCTTAGCTGCACGGCTGAACAAATAGTGATCACCAGTGGCGCGCAGGAGGCCATCAGCCTTTGTGCACAGCTGCTGCTGCAACCGGGCGATGGCGTGGCTGTGGAAAACCCGGGCTACCGGGCTGCCGGGCATGCCTTCGCGATGGCCGGGGCCACGCTCAAGGGCGTGCCGGTGGATGCCGAGGGCATGGACTGCGCAAGGCTGACCGAGATGCCCGAGTGTCGGCTGGCCTACGTGACGCCTGCCCACCAGTACCCCACGGGCGTTACCATGAGCCTGGCCCGTCGCCTGTCGCTGCTGGATTGGGCCGAGCGCCAGGATGGCTGGATCCTCGAGGACGACTACGACGGCGAGTACCGTTACAGCGGTGTGCCGCTGGCGCCACTGGCCTCGCTGGACCGCCAGGGGCGAGTGCTGTACGTGGGGACCTTCGGCAAGATCGCGCTTCCGGCCTTGCGCCTGGGATACCTGGTGCTTCCCGGGCGTCTGGTGCAGGCGTTCAGTCGATGCCGGGCGCTGGCGGTACGCCATTCGGAGGTCGGCACCCAGTGCGTGATGGCGCAATTCATGGCCCAGGGGCATTTCCAGCGGCATATCCGCCGCATGCGCCGGGCTGCGCTGGCGCGGCGCAATGTGCTCAAGGCAGGCTGGCCGCAGGACGTGCCAGGGCTGGGGGCCATGCCCGTGGTGGCGGCGGGGCTGCATGTGAAGGTAGATGTGGATAACTTCGCGCGGGAGCAGGAGCTGGTGGCTCGGGCGGAAGCGGTGGGGGTGGAGGTCAATCCGCTGAGCAGCTACTGGCTGGAGGATAGCGAGGAGCCAGTGGATAACAGGGCAGGGTTGGTGCTGGGGTTTGCCGCGGTGCCGGAGGCGCAGATAGCGGATGCGTTGATGCGTCTGCGCAAGGCTTGGCGGCGCTGAATTGAGGTCGCTCTGCGCCCCGTCGTCGGCAAGCCGACTCCCACAGTAACTGCGCATGCCTTTGTAGGAGCCGGCTTGCCGGCGAGGGGCTGCAGAGCAGGCCCCAACCCCATCAGGTTCCCGACTTGATCTTGGTCCAGGCCCGGGTGCGTGCCCGCTCGGCATCCCGTGGCAGTGGCTTCAAGGTATACAGCTTGGCCATCGCCTCCGTTGTCGGGTACAGGTTCGGGTTGTTGCGGATCGCTGGGCTGACCTTGTCGTTCGCATCCTTGTTCGGGTTCGGGTAGCCGACGAAATCGCTGATCGGCGCGATCACCTCAGGCCGCAGCAGGTAGTTGATGAAGGCATGGGCATCCTCCGGGTTGGCCGCGTTCTTCGGGATCGCCAGCATGTCGAACCAGATCGGTGCCCCCTCCCTGGGCAGGCGCATGTCCACTGTCACGCCATTCTTTGCCTCGCGGGCGCGGTTGGCGGCCTGGGAGAAGCTGCCCGAATAACCCACTGCCACGCAGATGTCGCCGTTGGCGATGTCGGCCATGTACTTGGAAGAGTGGAAGTAGGTGACATGCGGGCGGATCTTCAGCAGCAGGTCCTGGGCTTTCTGATAGTCGGCCGGCTTGCCGCTGTTAGGGTCCAGACCCAGGTACGACAGGGCCAGCGGCAGGATCTCCGACGGTGAATCGAGCAGCGCCACGCCGCACTGCTTGAGCTTGGCGATGTTCTCCGGTTTGAAGATCAGGTCCCAGCTGTCCACCGGGGCGTTGTCGCCGAGCACCGCCTTGACCTTGTCCGGGTTGAAGCCGATCAGCACGGTGCCGTACATGTAGGGCACGGCGAACTTGTTGCCGGGATCGTTGGCCTCGATCAGCTTCATCAGCGCCGGGTCCAGGTGTTGCCAGTTGGGCAGCTTGGCGCGATCGAGCGGCTGGAACACGCCCGCTTCGATCTGCTTGGCGAGGAACACGTTGGACGGCACCACCACGTCGTAGCCGGAGTTGCCGGTCAGCAGCTTGGCCTCCAGTGCCTCGTTGGTGTCGAAGATGTCGTAGACCAGCTTCACCCCGCTGTCCTTCTGGAAGTCGGTGAGGGTCTGCGGGGTGATGTAGTCGAACCAGTTGTAGACCCGCAGGGTGCGCTGGTCGGCATGGGCCTGGAGCGCGCCGGCGAGCAGGCCGGTGGCGATGAGCGGGGCGAGCAGACGCTTGAGTCGGACCATGTTCAGGCTCCTGGCTGGGCGTGCTGGAAGCCTTCCAGCACATTGACCGCGTTGATGCCGATTTCCTCCACAGCGTAGCCACCCTCCATCACGAACAAGGTCGGCTTGCCCAACTGGGCGATGCGCTTGCCCATTTCCAGATAGTCCGGGCTGTCGAGCTTGAACTGGGAGATCGGGTCATCCTTGAAGGTGTCCACGCCGAGGGAGATCACCAGTACCTCGGCGTCGTAGGCGGCGATGCGCTGGCAAGCATCTTCCAATGCAGCGCTCCAGGCGGCCCAATCACTGCCGGCGGGCAGTGGGTAATTGATGTTGCAGCCTTCGCCCGCGCCTTCGCCGACTTCGTCGGCATAGCCCAGGAAGAACGGGAACTCGTCCTGCGGATCGCCGTGGATCGAGGCGAAAAACACATCGTTGCGGGTGTAGAAGATGTCCTGGGTGCCGTTGCCGTGGTGGTAGTCGACATCGAGGATGGCCACCTTGCGCCGGCCCTGGTCAAGGAAGGCCTGGGCGGCGATGGCGGCGTTGTTCAGGTAGCAGTAGCCACCCATCACCTCGGCGGCGGCGTGGTGTCCCGGCGGGCGGCACAGGGCGAAGGCCGCGTGGGCGCCTTGCTGGATCGCGGCCTGGGCGGTCAGGGCCACTTGCGCCGCGCTGTAGGCGGCCTGCCAGGTGCCGGCGGTGATGGGTGCGCCAGCGTCGAAGCTGTAATAGCCGAGTTCACCGTGCAGGCCGGTGGGCTTGACCTGGCGCAGGGTGCGCGCCGGCCAGGTGAAGGGCAGCAGGTCGCCGTCGTGGCCGAGTGCGGCCCAGCGAGCCCAGGCGCCTTCGAAGAAGTTCAGGTAGTCGGTGCTGTGGATACGTTGCAGCGGGGCGCGACCGAAATCGGTGGGGCCTTGCACGGGGCCGAGGTTGCGCTTTTGCACCTGCTCCAGGACGTGGTCGGCGCGGGAAGGCATTTCGAAGCAGGGCATCAGTTTGCCGTCGATCAGCTCGCAGCGGCCATGGTGCAGGCGGTGGTCATCGGAATAGATCGTCAGCACGTGTTGTTCTCCGTTTATGACTGGCGTGGGCCGATTGTGCTGGCTGGCCTGATGCAGGGAGAACGGCATGAATGGCCAAAAGGGGATAGATATGGCCATCACCTGTGCCGACCGCTATCGCGGGGTGGTCAGCCGCGGAAATGGCTGGGCGCAACGCCGCTCCAGCGCTGGAAGGCATGCCTGAAACTCGCGGTCTCGCTGAATCCCAGCGATTCGGCAATGCGATAGATCGGCATCTGGTCTTCGGCCAGCAGTTGCTTGGCCCGCTCGAAGCGCAACTCGTCGAGCAGCTGTTGATAACTGCTGCCCAGCGCTTGCAGGTGCCGGCGCAAGGTGCGCGATGAGCAGTTCATCTGCCGTGCCAGCCCCTCCAGCCCGGGGGCGGCATCCAGCTGTTGGACCAGCAGCTGGCGAATGCGTCCGAGCCAGGCCTGGCGTCCGGTGAACTCAAGGTTCAGGCGCCTGCAGCGTTCGCCCATGGCCTTGTGGGTGATCGGGTCGGCCAGCGGCAGTGGCATGTCCAGCCAGCGGCGCTCGAAGGCAAAGGCGTTGTCGCTGGCCTGGAAGCCGAGCGGGCACTGGAACGCACCGTCATAGAGCGTGTGGTAGCCGGGACGCGAGTGTTCGAAGCGCGCCGCCAGCAGCGGCAGCGGGCGGCCGAGCAGGTCATCGCAGATCACCTTCAGCGACACCAGGCAGAACTCGGCGTTGAAGGCGGCAAGGCCGGGGGCGTCGTAATGGTCGGTGGCGCTGAGCCAGACTCGCTGGCCGTCATCCACCAGGCGCAGCTGGAAGACTGTTCCCAGCAGTGCCGGATAACTCAGCGCCAGGCGCAGGGCGTCACCCAAAGTGGCACTGGAGAGCAGGGCGTAACCGAGCATCCCGTAGCACGACACATGCATCCGCCGGCCCAGTTCCAGGCCGATGTCCTCACGCCGGGCCACGGCGTTGGCGCACACCTGCAGCTCCTGTTGGGTGGTGATGCGCGCATCGGCGTGGCCCAGGTCCGCCGGGCCTATGCCGCTGCCGGCGAGCAGCTGCCGCGGGTCGACGCCGGCCTCCTGGAACACCTGGAGGATCAGCGAAACCGCGTTGAGGGTGGTGAGGTGGCTGTGCAGCATGCTCGGCGTCCCATTGGGCTGAGAAGCTTTGGAGAGCAAGTTGTGTGCCGTTGGAGGGATATCGAATCCCTGGCACAAAAAAAGGGCCCGGAGCGTGCGCTCGGGCCCTTGAAAGGTTGAGAGGTGTCTAGTCCCTCGACCTGGTGAGACTGTTTGCAGCGGCCTGGGTTACGCCTTCAGCGGAACCAGACGGGGAGCGATCATGTTTTCCGGACGCAGGATGTCGTTGAGCATCGCTTCGTCTAGCAGCTTCTCCTCGCGCACCAGTTCTAGCACGCCGCGGCCGGTTTCCAGGGCGACGCGGGCGATACGGGTGGCGTTTTCATAGCCGATGTACGGGTTCAGGGCGGTGACCAGGCCGATCGAGTGCTCGACCAGTTCACGGCAGCGCTGTTCGTTGGCGGTGATGCCGACGATGCAGTGCTCGCGCAGCATGTCCATGGCGCGTTGCAGCAGGCGGATCGAGTCGAAGATCTTGTAGGCGATCAGCGGTTCCATCACGTTCAGCTGCAGCTGGCCACCTTCGGCGGCGACGGTCAGTGCCAGATCGTTGCCCATGATGGCGAAGGCCACCTGGTTGACGGCTTCCGGGATCACCGGGTTGACCTTGCCTGGCATGATCGAGCTGCCTGGCTGACGTGCTGGCAGGTTGATTTCGTTGATGCCGGTACGTGGGCCGCTGGACAGCAGGCGCAGGTCGTTGCAGATCTTCGACAGCTTGACCGCGGTACGCTTGAGCATGCCGGAGAACAGCACGAAGGCGCCCATGTCGGAGGTGGCTTCGATCAGGTCGGCAGCCGGGACCAGCGGCTGGCCGCTGATGGTCGCCAGGCGCTGCACGGCCAGGGCCTGGTAGCCCGGGTCGGCGTTGATGCCGGTACCGATGGCGGTACCGCCCAGGTTGATTTCGGTCAGCAGTTCCGGCGCCAGCGAGCGCAGGCGCTGCAGGTCTTCGGTCATGGTGGTGGCGAAGGCGCGGAATTCCTGGCCCAGGGTCATCGGTACGGCGTCCTGCAGCTGGGTACGGCCCATCTTCAGTACGTGGTCGAACTCTTTACCCTTGGCGGCGAAGGCCTGGATCAGGCTGTCGAGGCTGGCCAGCAGGGCGTCGTGGCCCAGCAGCAAGCCCAGACGGATCGCGGTCGGATAGGCGTCGTTGGTCGACTGCGCCATGTTCACGTCGTTGTTCGGGTGCAGGTACTGGTACTCACCTTTCTGGTGGCCCATGTGCTCCAGCGCGACGTTGGCGATGACTTCGTTGGCGTTCATGTTGGTGGAGGTGCCGGCACCGCCTTGAATCATGTCCACGACGAACTGATCGTGGAAATCACCCTTGATCAGTCGGGCGCAGGCTGCAGTGATGGCAGCGTGCTTGGCATCGCTCAGGTGCCCCAGCTCACGGTTGGCGTCAGCAGCAGCCTGCTTGACCATCGCCAGGCCGACTACCAGTTTGGGGTAGTGCGACAGCGGAACGCCGGAGAGGTGGAAGTTGTTGGCAGCGCGCAGAGTCTGGATGCCGTAGTAGGCATCGGCAGGGACTTCAAGGGTACCAAGCAGATCTTTTTCGACGCGGAACGATGCAGCGGAGGACATGATGGATATCATCTCGATTTTGACCCGGCACCTGCCGGAATGGCGCCAATGCTAGGGCTGCCCGGATTTTGCGGCCAATGCTGTTGCACGCTAACCTATGCACAAACGGCATACGGTTTGATGTGACGCCGATTGACAATCGAGCGTGTTCCATTTTGGTGCACGCGTTGCGGAGTAGTCGATGAACCTCGAAAGCAAATGGCTGGAGGACTTCAGTGCCCTGGCCTCAACCCGCAGTTTCTCCCAGGCGGCCGAGCGCCGGTTCGTCACCCAGCCGGCCTTCAGCCGGCGCATACGCAGCCTGGAGGCGGCGTTGGGGCTGACCTTGGTGAATCGTTCCCGCACACCGATCGAACTGACCGAGGCCGGCCAGCTGTTTCTCGTCACCGCGCGTACCGTTGTCGACCAGTTGAGCGAAGTTCTCCGCCATTTACATCACCTTGAGGGCGGGCAGGGCGAGGTGATTCAGGTGTCGGCTGCGCACTCCCTGGCGTCGGGCTTTTTCCCGCGCTGGGTGGCGCAGCTGCGCAACGATGGCTTGAACATCGCCACGCGCCTGGTGGCCACCAACGTTGGCGATGCCGTTCATGCATTGCGCGAGGGCGGTTGCGACCTGATGCTGGCTTTCTATGATCCGGACGCCGCCTTGCAGATGGACGCCGAGATCTTCCCGTCGTTGCACATGGGCACCACCGAAATGCTTCCGGTGTGCGCCGTTAGCCCGGACGGCAAGCCGCTGTTCGACCTGGAGGGCGAGGGCAGCGTGCCGCTGCTGGCCTACAGCGCCGGTGCCTTCCTCGGCCGTTCGGTCAACCTGCTGCTGCGCCAGCGCAACCTGCGCTATACCACTGTCTATGAAACAGCGATGGCCGACAGTCTAAAGAGCATGGCCCTCGAAGGCATGGGCATCGCCTGGGTGCCGAGGCTGTCGATGCGCGGCGAGCTGGAGCGCGGCGAACTGGTGATCTGTGGCGGCAGCCAGTGGCATGTGCCGCTGGAAATCCGCCTGTACCGCTGCGCGCTGGTGCGCAAGGCCAACGTGCGGTTGCTGTGGCGCAAGCTGGAGGGTGGCTCAGTTGACCCGAAAGTCAGCCAAACCCCCGAAAAATAAGGGCGACAGTTGGTCGCCGGGGGTGCCGTGATCGCCTTGCGTTACGCTATACTGCGCGGCCCCTCGACCGGATAGATCCGGTCATGATCAGCAAACAAGCCACGCCGGTCGTCCCGCGTGGCTTGTTGTTTTTTGACGCGCCTGCGGGCGCACAAGCGAAGAGGCTCGACGATGAGTGCACTGGTTGGCGTGATCATGGGCTCCAAGTCCGATTGGTCCACCCTTAGCCACACCGCCGATATGCTGGAAAAACTCGGCATTCCCTACGAGGTGAAGGTGGTTTCCGCCCACCGTACCCCGGACCTGCTGTTCCAGTACGCCGAGGAGGCCGAAGGCCGCGGCATCGAGGTGATCATCGCCGGTGCCGGAGGCGCCGCCCACCTGCCGGGCATGTGCGCCGCCAAGACCCACCTGCCGGTGTTGGGCGTGCCGGTGCAGTCGTCGATGCTGTCGGGTGTCGATTCGCTGCTGTCGATCGTGCAGATGCCAGCTGGGGTTCCCGTGGCCACCCTGGCCATCGGCAAGGCCGGCGCGGTCAATGCCGCGCTGCTGTCGGCAAGCATCCTGGGCGCCAAGTACCCGCAGTTCCACGCGGCGCTCAAGCAGTTCCGCACCGAGCAGACCGACACCGTTCTGGACAATCCAGACCCGCGCCAGGCTTGAGGTTGACGCTATGAAGATCGGTGTAATCGGTGGCGGCCAGCTGGGCCGCATGCTGGCCCTTGCGGGCACCCCGCTGGGCATGAACTTCGCCTTCCTCGACCCGGCCCCGGACGCTTGCGCCGCGCCGCTGGGCGAGCACCTGCGCGCCGACTACGGCGACCAGGACCACCTGCGCCAGTTGGCCGACGAAGTCGACCTGGTGACCTTCGAGTTCGAGAGCGTGCCGGCCGAAACCGTCGCCTTCCTCTCGCAGTTCGTGCCGGTCTATCCGAGTGCCGAGGCCCTGCGCATTGCCCGCGATCGTCTGTTCGAAAAGAGCATGTTCCGCGACCTGGGGATTCCGACCCCGGCTTTCGCCGACATCCTCTCGCAAGCGGACCTGGATGCCGCCGTCGCCAGCATCGGTCTGCCGGCCGTGCTCAAGACCCGTACCCTGGGGTATGACGGCAAGGGCCAGAAGGTCCTGCGCAAGCCTGAGGACGTGGTGGGCACCTTCGCCGAGCTGGGCAGCGTGCCCTGCTTGCTGGAAGGTTTCGTACCGTTCACCGGCGAAGTGTCGCTGGTGGCCGTGCGTGCCCGCGATGGCGAAACCCGCTTCTACCCGTTGGTGCACAACACCCACGACAGCGGCATCCTGAAATTGTCGGTGGCCAGCGAGGCGCATCCGCTGCAGGCCCTGGCCGAAGACTACGTCGGCCGCGTGCTGCAGAAGCTGGACTATGTCGGTGTCATGGCGTTCGAGTTCTTCGAGGTCGACGGCGGCCTGAAGGCCAACGAGATCGCCCCGCGCGTGCACAACTCCGGGCACTGGACCATAGAAGGCAGCGAATGCAGCCAGTTCGAGAACCACCTGCGTGCCGTCGCCGGCCTGCCGTTGGGTTCGACCGCCAAGGTGGGTGAGAGCGCCATGCTCAACTTCATCGGCGAAGTACCGCCAGTGGACAAGGTCTTGGCCATCGACGATTGCCACCTGCACCACTACGGCAAGGCGTTCAAGGTCGGACGCAAAGTCGGCCATGCCACCCTGCGCTGCGCCGACATGGCCACCCTCAAGGCCAAGATTGCCGAAGTAGAGGCCTTGATCGCCGGCTGATCGAACTTCTGCCCGGCAATGCCGCTCTGAGATGGCAACATGCCAAAGCGCTGACTAGGCTTTGGCATGTTTCATGTTCATCACAGAGGGATTGCCATGGGCATCATTGGAACCATCTTCATTGGCCTGATCGTCGGCCTGCTGGCGCGTTTCCTGAAACCGGGTGACGACAGCATGGGCTGGATCATGACCATCCTCCTCGGCATCGCCGGCTCCCTGGCTGCCACCTATGGCGGGCAAGCCCTTGGCATCTACCAGGCCGGGCAGGCCGCGGGCTTCTTCGGGGCCCTGGTCGGCGCGATCATCCTCCTGGTGATCTACGGCTTCATCAAGAAGAGCTGAACACACGTTAGAATGCCGGCAATTCAGTCCCCGAGTTGCCGAGCATTCCCATGCGTGCGTTATTCCTCGTCCCCCTGCTGCTGGCCAGCGCCCTGGCCCATGCCGAATTGCCCGAGACCGACTGGCTTGAGCTGATGCCCAAGTCGGACCAGAAAGCCCTCGAGCAGATGCCCGAGATCGACCACGACTCCCCGGAAGCCCAAGGGACCTTCACTGCCAAGGGTGGCCTGAAGCAGAGCAAGGGCTTGCCGGCGGTGATGTACTCGACCAAGACCGTGGCAGCGATGAACGGCAAGCAGATCCGCCTGGGCGGGTATCCGGTGCCGTTGGAAAGCGATGCCAAGGGCAACAGCACGCTGTTCTTCCTCGTGCCGTACCCGGGCGCCTGCATCCATGTTCCGCCACCGCCACCGAACCAGCTGGTGCTGGTGCGTTATCCGAAAGGGTTGAAGATCGATGACATCTACACGCCGTTGTGGGTGACCGGCACGCTGAAGGTGGAGACGGTCAGCAATGACCTGGCGGATGCGGCGTATGCGCTGGAGGCGGGGCAGGTGAGGGTGGTGGAGGATGCCGACCTGTAACGCATCCGGGACTGCTTTGCAGCCCGTCGCGACGCAAGGCCGCGCCCACAGGGATCACGCGAATCCTGTGGGAACGGCCTTGTGTCGCGAAAGGACCGCGTAGCGGTCCTGGAAACCTCAGAGCACTTCGCTACCGATCGCCACGCTCATCGCATGACTCGCCCCCGGCTTGAGCACCACCACGTCATCCATCACATTCGCCGTCTCGATGCACAGCATGCGCTGCCAGCCATCGTCGGCCATGTCCGGCAGGTCGCGGGCCCGCTCGGTCCAGGGGTTCCAGATGACCGCGGTGCGTGAGCCGCCGGCCTGCAGGGTGATGCGTCGGTTCCAGTGCGGGTCGACGATGGCCAGGCGCTCGGGGGCGTTCAGGTAGATGCGGTCGATCTCGCCCGCGAAACCCAGGTTGCCCTGCTGCTGGCGTTGCTCCCAGTTGGCCAGGGTTTCGATATAGGCCAACCCGTCCACGCCTTCCACCTGCACCTGGCGCACGTCGCTTACCGCGAAGTAGCTGTGCAGGGCCTGGCTCAGGGTGACGTCGGAATGGCCGAGGTTGTAGCTGGTCAGGGTCAGCTTCAGCTGGTCGCCCAGTTCCACCAGCAGCTTGAGCTGGACTTCGTGGGCCCAACCCGGCAGATCGCCCTGGGCTTCGGGTAGTTCGAATTCGATGTGCAGGTTTTCGCCGTGCTTCTCGGCCCCCAGCAACTGCCAGTCGCGCCCGCGCACCAGGCCATGGGCCGGTGGCTGCTCGCCCTTGAACATGGCTTTGACCGAATCCGGGTTGCGTTCGAAGATGCCGAACCACGGCCAGCACACCGGCGCGCCGGCGCGCACCGACTTGCCCTTGCGGAAAATGGCCTGGTCGCTCAGCCACAGCAGCGGCGGTTCGCCGATTCGCTGGTAGCTGAGGACCTGTGCGCCCTGCTGGGCGATCAATAGTTCGGCCTGCTCGCTGGTAATGCGCCAGCAATTGAGTTCGCCGTGAAGCTCGGTCTCGACCGTGAAGTTAGCCATTGCGCTCGTCTCATTGATTGTCTGTCAGGCCGTTGGACCCGGTGACGTGCAATGAGTTTACCGCTCGCTCGGCTCAGCGACGAGGCACCGAGCGGGTGCGACCGCTGCCATCGATGGCGACGAACACGAACACGGCTTCGGTGACCTTGCGCCATTCGCTGGACAGCGGGTCGTCGCTCCACACCTCGACCATCATCTGGATCGAGCTGCGGCCGATCTCCAGGGTCTGGGTATAGAAGGACAGCTGCGCGCCCACTGCCACCGGCACCAGGAATGCCATGCGGTCGATGGCCACCGTGGCCACCCGGCCACCGGCGACGCGGCTGGCCATGGCGGTGCCGGCCAGGTCCATCTGGGCGACCAGCCAGCCGCCGAAGATATCGCCGAAACCATTGGTCTCGCGCGGCAGCGCGGTGATCTGCAAGGCCAGGTCGCCCTGCGGGATAGGATCTTCTTGTTCGAGTTCAATCATGCCGTGGGGCCTCTGACCCGTGAAGCTTCGTTGGTGGCGCAATGAAGGACGCCGTAAAAACGATTCAGCATCACGCATACTACGCTGATTTCGCTTCGCGAGGCGGCCAAAGGGAATCTCTGCGAAACAGTCTGACAACAATGACCGACGTTTTCGCACAACTTCCCAAAATGGAAGCAACCTTTTCCTACGAGCGGGCAGTATATATACCTGCACAGCCAGCGACGACCGCACATTCATGAATATCTGTATGGATTTTGTACCGCTATGAGCGCGGCTCGGCAATTTGCTATCTTCGCTGCCTATCCAATCCAGAAACCGCATGCCAAGCGGTCCGCAGACCTACAAGAGAAAGAACAGCGATGACCTCCGTGCAGAGCAGTATCGAGCAGCCGTCCCGGCCGTTGTCCCGCAGTGACTACAAGACCCTCTCGCTGTCCGCCCTGGGCGGAGCTCTGGAGTTCTACGACTTCATCATCTTCGTGTTTTTCGCCACGGTGGTCGGCAAGTTGTTCTTCCCGGCCGACATGCCCGAATGGCTGCGCCTGATGCAGACCTTCGGCATCTTCGCCGCCGGCTACCTGGCGCGCCCCCTTGGCGGCATCGTCATGGCCCACTTCGGCGACCTGCTCGGGCGCAAGAAGATGTTCACCCTGAGCATCTTCCTGATGGCCGTGCCGACCCTGGTGATGGGCCTGCTGCCCACCTATGCGCAGATCGGCCTGTGGGCGCCGATCCTGCTGCTGTTGATGCGGGTGATCCAGGGCGCGGCCATCGGCGGCGAGGTGCCGGGCGCCTGGGTGTTCGTCTCCGAGCACGTGCCGGCGCGCAACACCGGCTATGCCTGCGGCACCCTGACCGCGGGCCTGACCTCGGGCATCCTGCTCGGCTCGCTGGTGGCGACGCTGATCAACACGCTCTATACCCCCGAGGAAGTGGCGGACTACGCCTGGCGTATTCCGTTCCTCCTGGGCGGGGTGTTCGGCTTCTTCGCGGTCTACCTGCGCCGCTGGCTGCATGAGACCCCTGTGTTTGCCGAGATGCAGGCGCGAAAGGCCCTGGCCGAGGAACTGCCGCTGCGCGCGGTGCTGCGCGACCACCGCGGCGCGATCATCCTGTCGATGTTGCTCACCTGGCTGCTGTCGGCCGGCATCGTGGTGATCATCCTCATGACTCCGGCATTGCTGCAAAGCCTCTATCACCTGAGCCCAACGGATTCGCTCAAGGCCAACAGCCTGGCCATCGTGCTGCTCAGCCTGGGCTGCATCGGGGCTGGCAGTCTGGCCGACCGCTTCGGCGCTGGGCGCGTGTTCATCGTCGGCAGCCTGGCGCTTCTGGCGTCGTCCTGGGCCTTCTACCACAGCCTGCCGACCCGCCCAGACCTGCTGTTCCCGCTGTACGCCCTGACCGGTCTGTGCGTGGGCATCGTCGGTGCCGTGCCGTACGTGATGGTCAAGGCGTTTCCGCCGGTGGTGCGCTTCAGCGGCCTGTCGTTCTCCTACAACCTGGCCTACGCGATCTTTGGCGGGTTGACGCCGATGGTGGTAACCGCGCTGCTCAAGTTCAGCCCGATGGCGCCAGCCTACTACGTGGCGTGCCTGTGTGCCGTTGGTCTGCTGGTGGGCACCTATTTGCTGGCTCGCAAACGCTGACACCCGCTCTAAGTTCCCCCTCTGCAACATCCTGTAAAGGCCATCCCGGTTCCCGGTGATGGCCTTTCATCCAATTGTCATATTCAAGTCATAGAGTGTTCATGCGGCCTGCAGATACTTGGGCCCGTTCCATCTCACAACCCACGATATTCCTGCTAGGAGCAAGGCATGAAACTGAAGCGTTTGATGGCGGCCCTGACCTTTGCCGCCGCTGGCGTCGCTGCCGCCAATGCGGTCGCCGCTGTCGATCCTGCAATCCCGACCTACACCAAGACCACCGGTGTATCGGGCAACCTCTCCAGCGTCGGTTCCGACACCCTCGCGAACCTGATGACCCTGTGGGCCGAGGCCTACAAGAAGGAATATCCGAACGTAAACATCCAGATCCAGGCCGCCGGCTCCTCCACCGCGCCACCCGCGCTGACCGAAGGCACCGCCAACCTGGGCCCGATGAGCCGCAAGATGAAGGACGTCGAGCTGCAGGCCTTCGAGCAGAAGTACGGCTACAAGCCGACCGCCATCCCGGTCGCCGTCGACGCCCTGGCCGTGTTCGTGCACAAGGACAACCCGATCAAGGGCCTGACCATGGCCCAGGTCGACGCCATCTTCTCCTCCACCCGCCTGTGCGGTGGCAAGAGCGAGATCAAGACCTGGGGTGACGTCGGCGTGACCGGCGACCTGGCCAACAAGCCGATCCAGCTGTTCGGCCGCAACTCGGTATCGGGCACCTACGGCTACTTCAAGGAAGAAGCCCTGTGCAAAGGCGACTTCAAGCCTAACGTCAACGAGCAGCCTGGCTCGGCCTCGGTCGTGCAGTCGATCAGCTCCTCGCTGAACGGCATCGGCTACTCGGGCATCGGCTACAAGACCGCCAGCGTCAAGACCGTGGCCCTGGCCAAGAAAGAAGGGGGCGCCTTCGTCGAAGACAACGAAGCCAACGCCCTGAACGGTACCTACCCGCTGTCGCGCTTCCTGTACGTCTACGTCAACAAGGCGCCGAACAAGCCTCTGGCCCCGCTGGAAGCCGAGTTCGTCAAGCTGGTGCTGTCGCAGGCCGGCCAGCAAGTTGTCGTGAAGGACGGTTACATCCCGCTGCCAGCCAAGGTGGTCGACAAGACCCTGGCCGACTTGGGCCTGTCCCACGCGGGTAACGTTGCAAAGAAGTAAGTAACTGAGGACGAGGCCGGTGCCAACAATGCCGGCCTCTCCCACGAATTCCCTAGTCCGAAGCCAGGGCTCCTGAGCGGCGGGCTTTTTTGCGTCACTGCACTGTCATGTTTTTGTCATACGGGACCGCTAGGGTGTGCGCATGAATGATCTGGCCAACTCCACAATGACCCAAAATTCTCCTCCCGTGCGCATTGATTTCAATACGCCCGAGTTGCAACGCAAGCGCCGCCTGCGCGCCCTCAAGGACCGTCTGACCCGCTGGTACGTCCTGGTGGGCGGCCTTGCCGTGCTGGCAGCGATCACGCTGATCTTCTTCTACCTGGCCTACGTGGTGCTGCCGCTGTTCCAGGGCGCCGAGTTGACCAGCAAAAAGGCCTTGGAGCCGACCTGGCTGCAGCAGGACGCCGGCAAACCCCTGATGATCGCCCTCGAGGAGCAGAACCTCGTGGGCATGCGTGTTTCCGACAAGGGCCAGGCGCTGTTCTTCGACACCAAGACGGGTAACGAATTGAAGCGCGTCGACCTGCCGCTGCCCGCGGGCGCCCAGGTCAGCTCGATCAGCACCGACCAGCCCGGCAGTCCGCTGGTGGTGCTGGGCCTGTCCAACGGCCAGGCGCTGGTGTTCCACCACACCTACAAGATCACCTATCCGGACAACAAGAAGACCATCGACCCGGGTATCGACTACCCCTATGGTCAGGACCTGTTCACCCTGGATGACCAGGGCCGCGCACTGGAACACGTGAGCGTCAACGTCAGTGGCGACACGTTGCTGCTGGCCGGCTCCACCGGCGCGCACCTGCAGGTGATCGAACTGTCGCGCACCGAGAACATGATGACCGACGAGGTCACCATCGAGCAGAGCCGCATCGAACTGCCGCAGATGACCGAGGTGGTGAAGAATATTTTCATCGACCCGCGCCAGCAGTGGTTGTACGTGGTCAACGGCCGTGCCACCGCCGACGTGTTCAGCCTGCGCGACAAGAGCCTCAATGGCCGCTACAAGCTGCTGGAAGACGGCAACGCCGAAATCACCGCGACCGCCCAGTTGGTCGGCGGCATCTCGCTGATCTTCGGTGACTCCAAGGGCGGCCTGAGCCAGTGGTTCATGGCCCGCGACCCGGATGGCGAGTCGCGCCTCAAGCTGATCCGCAGCTTCCAGTTGGGCAAGGCCCCGGTGGTGCAGATCGACGCCGAAGAGCGCCGCAAGGGCTTCATCGCCCTGGACAGCGAAGGCAAATTGGGCGTGTTCCACAGCACCGCACACCGCACCCTGCTGGTCGAGCCGGTCGCCGAAGGCGCGGGCGTGCTGGCCCTGTCGCCACGCGCCAACCGCATCATCATCGAGCAAGGCGGCAAGCTGCTCCCGCTGAGCCTGCGCAACCCGCACCCGGAGATCTCCTTCAGCGCGCTGTGGGGCAAGGTCTGGTACGAGAACTACGACGAGCCTAAATACGTCTGGCAGTCGACCGCCTCGAACACCGACTTCGAGCCCAAGCTGAGTCTGTCGCCGCTGACCTTCGGCACGCTCAAGGCCGCGTTCTACGCGATGATCCTGGCCGCGCCGCTGGCGATTGCCGCCGCCATCTACACTGCCTACTTCATGGCCCCGGGCATGCGCCGCAAGGTAAAGCCGGTGATCGAGCTGATGGAAGCGATGCCGACGGTGATCCTCGGCTTCTTCGCCGGCCTGTTCCTCGCGCCGTACCTGGAAGGCCACCTGCCGGGCGTGTTCAGCCTGTTCGTGATCATGCCGATCGGCATCCTGCTCGCCGGCTTCAGCTGGAGCCGCCTGCCTGAGTCGATCCGCCTGCGCATCCCTGATGGCTGGGAAGCGGCGATCCTGATCCCGGTGATCCTGGTGATCGGTTGGTTCGCCCTGTACATGAGCCCGTTCCTCGAGAGCTGGTTCTTCAAGGGCGACATGCGCCTGTGGATCAGCAACGACCTGGGCATCACCTACGACCAGCGCAACGCCTTGGTGGTCGGTATCGCCATGGGCTTCGCGGTCATCCCGAACATCTATTCCATCGCCGAAGACGCCGTGTTCAGCGTGCCGCGCAGCCTGACCCTGGGTTCGCTGGCGCTGGGCGCCACGCCGTGGCAGACCCTGACCCGCGTGGTCATCCTCACCGCCAGCCCGGGCATCTTCTCGGCGCTGATGATCGGCATGGGCCGTGCGGTGGGCGAGACCATGATCGTGCTGATGGCCACCGGCAACACGCCGGTGATGGAGATGAACCTGTTCGAGGGCATGCGCACCCTGGCCGCCAACGTGGCCGTGGAAATGCCCGAATCGGAAGTCGGCGGCAGCCACTATCGTGTGCTGTTCCTCGCTGCCCTCGTGCTGCTGCTGTTCACCTTCGTGATGAACACCCTGGCCGAGCTGATTCGCCAGCGCCTGCGCAAGAAATACTCGTCGCTTTGATAGAAAGGTAGAGATCCGTGAAAAAGGATTCCCTCAAAGGCTGGTTCAAGAGCGGCGCCCCCGGCGTCTGGATCAGTGGTGGCGCGGTCGCCATGGCGGTCATCATGACCGTCGGCCTGCTGGCCGTGATCGCCGTGCGCGGCCTGGGCCACTTCTGGCCGGCCGACCTGGTCCAGGCCACCTACAAGGTGCCGGGCCAGGCCGACCACGTGGTCATCGGTGAAGTGGTGCAGAAAGAAGAAGTACCGCGCGAACGCCTCAAGGGCGCCGGCCTGCCGGTGCCCGAGCAGGGCCCGGAGTTCATGACCCGAGAGCTGATCAAGGTCGGTAACCGCGACCTCAACGGCAGTGACTTCACCTGGGTGGTCGGCGAGTGGCTGGTGGACCAGCAAAAGCCTGCCGACCTGATCGCCCTGGAACGCCGTGAGTGGGGCAACTTCTACGGTTACCTGGTCAGCGTCAAGGAAGAGGGGCGCGTGGTCGCCCAGGGCCCCGAGGCCTGGAACGAGCTGCAGGCCCGCCTCCAGCGCGCCAGCGAGCTCAACGACCAGCTGGTGAAGCTGGAGAAGAAGGATATCGGCGCCATCAACCATGGCCTCGAGCGCCTGCGCCTGCACGGCCGCAAGCTGGAACTGGACGGCAAGCTGGACGCCGCCGCCCAGGCCGACATGGACGCTGAACGTGCCGAGCTGAACAACCGTTACAAGGCCATCGAGGAGCGCCTGACCGGCCTGCACCAGGCCTTTGCCCGCGACAGCCTGGTCGCCCGCGACGGCAATGGTCGCGAGGTGGAGATCAACCTGAGCAAGGTGGTCCACGCCATCCAGCCGAACGCCATGTCCGGCCTGACCAAGATGGGGGCCTACTTCGCCAAGGTGTGGGAGTTCCTCAGCGACGACCCGCGTGAGGCCAACACCGAGGGGGGGATCTTCCCGGCCATCTTCGGCACCGTGATGATGACCCTGATCATGGCCGTGATCGTCACCCCGTTCGGCGTGCTGGCCGCGGTCTACCTGCGCGAGTATGCCAAGCAGGGCCCGGTGACCCGGTTGATCCGCATCGCGGTGAACAACCTGGCCGGCGTTCCGGCGATCGTCTATGGCGTGTTCGGCCTGGGCTTCTTCGTCTACGTGCTGGGCGGCTCGATCGACCGGCTGTTCTTCCCAGAGTCGCTGCCGGCGCCGACCCTCGGCACCCCCGGCCTGCTGTGGGCCTCGCTGACCCTGGCGCTGCTGGCGGTACCGGTGGTGATCGTGGCCACCGAGGAAGGCCTGGCGCGAATTCCGCGCACCGTGCGCGAGGGCTCGCTGGCCCTGGGCGCGACCAAGGCCGAGACCCTGTGGAAGATCGTCCTGCCGATGGCCAGCCCGGCCATGATGACCGGCATGATCCTCGCCGTGGCCCGCGCCGCCGGTGAGGTGGCCCCGCTGATGCTGGTGGGTGTGGTGAAGCTGGCGCCGTCGCTGCCGGTGGACGGCAACTATCCGTACCTGCACCTGGACCAGAAGATCATGCACCTGGGCTTCCACATCTACGACGTCGGCTTCCAGAGCCCCAACGTCGAGGCCGCGCGGCCGCTGGTGTACGCCACCGCGCTGTTGCTGGTGCTGGTGATCGCCACCCTCAACCTCTCGGCGGTGTGGATCCGTAACCACCTGCGCGAGAAGTACAAGGCCCTCGACCACTGATCCTGATTGCAAGCGTGCCGCCCGAACAGCGGGCGGCCCTTTGAAACGAATTGATAGCGTATGGAGTTGACCATGCAGCATGAATCCCACGCCCACGGCATCGACATGTCGGCCCTGGGCCGCGACAAGCAGAGCCTGCGCCTGGCCGAAGAGACCGTGGCCATCGAAGTTCCCGGGCTGTCCCTGTTCTACGGCGACAAGCAAGCGCTGTTCGACGTCAGCATGAACATCCCCAAGCAGCGCGTGACAGCCTTCATCGGTCCGTCCGGCTGCGGCAAGTCCACCCTGCTGCGGACGTTCAACCGCATGAACGACCTGGTCGACGGCTGCCGCGTGGAAGGCGCCATCAACCTGTATGGCAGCAACATCTACCGCAAGGGCGAGGACGTGGCCGAGCTGCGCCGTCGCGTGGGCATGGTGTTCCAGAAGCCCAACCCGTTCCCCAAGACCATTTACGAGAACGTGGTCTATGGCTTGCGCATCCAGGGCATCAACAAGAAGCGTGTGCTCGACGAAGCCGTCGAGTGGGCGCTGAAGGGCGCGGCGCTGTGGGATGAGGTCAAGGATCGCCTGCACGACTCGGCCCTGGGCCTGTCCGGTGGTCAGCAGCAGCGTCTGGTGATTGCCCGCACCATCGCCGTGGAGCCTGAAGTGCTGCTGCTCGACGAACCGTGCTCGGCGCTGGACCCGATCTCGACCCTGAAGGTCGAGGAGCTGATCTACGAACTGAAATCCAAGTACACCATCGTCATCGTGACCCACAACATGCAGCAGGCAGCCCGCGTTTCGGACTACACCGCGTTCATGTACATGGGCAAACTGGTCGAATTCGGTGACACCGACACCCTGTTCACCAACCCGGCGAAAAAGCAGACCGAAGACTACATCACCGGTCGCTATGGCTAGGGGGCGACCCGTGGGGGCAGGCTCCCACAATGGATTCTTCTTGCCAGGGAACGATACGAACGACTAGAAGCTTGCAGCTGCTTCGCGGAGCGAAACGATGATCAACAAAGAAAGCCTTACCCACCACATCTCCCAGCAGTTCAACGCCGAACTCGAGGAGGTGCGCAGCCACCTGCTGGCCATGGGCGGCCTGGTCGAGAAACAGGTGAACGACGCCGTCACCGCGCTGATCGAGGCCGACTCGGGCCTGGCCCAGCAAGTGCGCGAGGTCGATGAGCAGATCAACCAGATGGAGCGCAACATCGACGAGGAGTGCGTGCGCATCCTCGCCCGTCGCCAGCCGGCGGCCTCCGACCTGCGCCTGATCATCAGCATCTCCAAGTCGGTGATCGACCTGGAGCGCATCGGCGACGAGTCGACCAAGATCGCCCGCCGCGCCATCCAGCTGTGCGAGGAAGGCGAGTCGCCGCGCGGCTACGTCGAAGTGCGCCACATCGGCGACCAGGTGCGCAACATGGTTCGCGACGCGCTGGACGCCTTCGCCCGTTTCGATGCCGACCTGGCGCTGTCGGTGGCGCAGTACGACAAGACCATCGACCGTGAATACAAGACCGCGCTGCGCGAGCTGGTCACCTACATGATGGAAGACCCACGCTCGATCTCCCGCGTGCTCAGCGTGATCTGGGCCCTGCGTTCGCTGGAGCGCATCGGCGATCACGCGCGCAATATCTCGGAGCTGGTGATCTACCTGGTGCGCGGCACCGACGTGCGCCACATGGGCCTCAAGCGCATGAAGGCCGAGGTGCAGGGCGAAGCGTTCGATGAGGGCGAAATCGCTAATGTTCCGGCTGAACCGGACGATAAATAGGATTGCTCCCGAGCATGAACGCCCGGCAACCGCCGGGCGTTTTCGTTTGCGGTCGAGCACCAGCAGGCACCCGCGAACCGTGTGAGAAGTCCCGGCGTGACCAGTGGTTTGGCAAATGGCCATCAGTCGGCGGTATGCTAGCCGGGATTCAAGAGGAATATCGATGAGTAAAGTGAATGTGCTGGTCGTGGACGATGCCCCGTTCATCCGCGACCTGGTGAGGAAGTGCCTGCGCAATGCCTTCCCCGGCATGGTGATCGAGGACGCGGTCAATGGCCGCAAGGCCATGGCCATGCTGAGCAAGGAACGTTTCGACCTGGTCCTGTGCGACTGGGAGATGCCGGAGATGTCCGGCCTTGAACTGCTGACCTGGTGCCGCCAGCAGGAAGAGATGAAGACCATGCAGTTCATCATGGTGACCAGCCGTGGTGACAAGGAAAACGTGATCCAGGCAATCCAGGCCGGTGTGTCCGATTTCGTCGGCAAGCCGTTCACCAACGAGCAGCTGCTGACCAAGGTGAAGAAGTCGCTGACCAAGATCGGCAAGCTCGACAGCCTGATGTCCAGCGCGCCGGCGCGAGTCAACTCGGCGTTCGCCAACGACTCGCTCAGCGCCCTGACCGGCGGTCGTCCAGACGCGGCCAAGGTAACCGCACCCGCCGCCGCGCCTGTGGCCGCGGCGGCCAAGCCTCTGATCAACGCCCCCACGCCGAAGACCGCCGCTGCGGCGGCCCAGGCTGGTCGTGGCCAAGGCCAACTGCGGCTGTCCAGCGGAACCCAGCCGTGCATGATCAAGGCCCTGAGCCTCAAGGAAGCCCTGCTGGTGGTGCGTCGCGGCACCAACCTGCCACAGGTGCTCGAAGGCGCGGTGCTGGACCTGGAGCAAGGCGAGAATGCCGAAACGGCGCGGCTAAATGGCTACCTGCACGCTATTGCGGCGCTGGAGCCCAAGCCTGAGAGCGACTGGCTGCAACTGACCTTCAAGTTCGTCGACCAGGATGCGCAGAAGCTCGACTACCTGTCGCGACTGATTGCCCGCGGCACGGCGCAGAAGCACTTCACGCCCGGGGCTTGATGGCCGCTTGAGCACCGCGACAGGTCGGAGCGGATTTTGTGGGAGCGGGCTTACCCCGCGATAGCGATGGTATGGCCACCGTCGTCATCGCGGGGCAAGCCCGCTCCCACGTTACCCATCCGGCACTTCGCCCGACCAACTGTCATATCCCTCTCAAATTCGGCTGCTAGGCTTCGACAGAACACAACTGTCAAAAAGCCACTATCATGCCGCCCGCCCGCCTCCTGCTGTTCTGTGCCTTGCTTACGGCCTCGGCGTCGAGCTTGGCCATGACCGTCTACAAGACCACCGACACCTTCGGCGTGGTCTCCTATTCCGATCGCCCGAGCCCTGGGGCCAAGGCCTTCGTGTTTCGTGAGCCCATGGTCGAGCGCCTGGATGGCCAGGTTCGCCTGAAAACCGAGCCCTTTGCCGGTGGCGTGCGCTTTGTCGCTCGCAATGAACTGTTCGTACCCATGGAGGTGGAGCTGCGTGTGGAGCGCCTGGCCAATGCCCAGGGCGGTAATGCCCCGCGTATCGTCCGGCGCCTGGTGCCGCCGCGCTCGACCCAGGTGCTCAGTGTGGTCCAGGCCCGTCAGGGGGGCAGCCTCAGGTACGACACCCAGTTTCGCTATGCCATGGGCGATCCAGGGCAGCGCCCGCAGGGCTATCGCTATCCCTTTCCCTGGAAGGGCGGACCGTTTCGCCTGAGCCAGGGCCCCAATGGCCGGTTCAGCCATTTCGGGCCCAAGGGCCGCTACGCCATGGACATCGCCATGCCCGAGGGCACACCGATTATCGCGGCGCGGGGTGGGGTGGTGGTGAAGATCGAGAACAACCAGAGCGGGCGGGGCAACAACCCGGCGGGCAATTTCGTCAGGATCCTGCACCCTGACGGCACCATGGGCGTGTACCTGCACCTGATGCGTGGTTCGGTGGTGGTGGGCGAGGGGCAGCGGGTGGCCCAGGGACAGGCGCTTGCCAAATCGGGCAACACCGGCAACAGCAGCGGGCCGCACCTGCATTTCGTGGTGCAGCGCAATGTGGGATTGGCGCTGGAGTCGATACCGTACCAGTTCGACCGACCGATTAACGGGTTGCCGGATTTCACTGCCGGCAACCCTTGAGGCTTTTGGGGCCGCAAAGCGGCCCCAAAGGATCAATCGAGCTTGAGCACCTTGGCCAGCACGATCTTCGGACCTTTCATCTTCTTGATGATGATGCGCAGGCCTTCGACCTCGAGTACTTCCTCTTCCTCGGGCACGCGCTTGAGGGTCTCGTAGACCAGGCCGGCAAGGGTTTCCGCTTCGATATGGTCCAGGTCGACACCCAGCAGGCGCTCGACCTTGAACAGCGGCGTATCACCGCGCACCAGCAGCTTGCCGGGTTGGTAGGCGAGGATGCCGCGCTCGGTCTTGCGGTGTTCGTCCTGGATATCGCCGACCAGTACTTCCAGCACGTCTTCCATGGTCAGGTAGCCGATCACCTTGCCATCGGCTTCCTCCACCAGCACGAAGTGCGCGCCGCCCTTGCGGAACTGCTCCAGCAACTGGGACAGCGGCATGTGCCGCGACACGCGCTCCAGCGGGCGGGCGAGGTCTTCAAGGTCGATGGTCTCGGGCAGGTGGTCCAGCTCGGCCAGCTCCAGCAGCAGGTCCTTGATGTGCAGCAGACCGGTGAATTCCTCGCGCTCGGCGTCATACAACGGGTAGCGGCTGAACTTGTGGCGGCGCAGCAGGGCGAGGATTTCCTTCAGCGGCGCATGGGCGTCGATGCTGACCATGTCCTCGCGGGAGTTGGCCCAGTCGACCACTTCCAGCTCGCCCATCTCCACGGCCGAGGCCAGTACGCGCATGCCCTGGTCGCTCGGATCCTGGCCGCGGCTGGAGTGCAGGATCAGCTTGAGCTCCTCGCGGCTGTAGTGGTGCTCGTGGTGCGGCCCGGGCTCGCCTTGGCCTGCGATGCGCAGGATGGTATTGGCGCTGGCGTTGAGCAGGTAGATGGCCGGGTACATCGCCCAGTAGAACAGGTACAGCGGCACGGCCGTCCACAGCGACAGCAGCTCGGGCTTGCGGATCGCCCAGGACTTGGGCGCCAGCTCGCCGACGACGATGTGCAGGTAGGAGATCACGAAGAAGGCGACGAAGAACGAGATCGCCTTGATCAGCTCCGGGCTGTCCACGCCCACGGCAGCCAGCAGCGGCTCGAGCAGGTGGGCGAAGGCCGGCTCGCCGACCCAGCCCAGGCCCAGGGAGGCGAGGGTGATGCCCAGCTGGCAGGCCGACAGGTAGGCGTCGAGCTGGTTGTGCACCTTGCGCAGGATGCTGCCACGCCAGCCGTGCAGCTCGGCGATGGCTTCGACTCGGGTGGAGCGCAGCTTGACCATGGCGAACTCGGCGGCAACGAAGAAGCCGTTGAGCAGCACCAGGAACAAGGCGAAGAGAATCATGCCGAAATCGGCGAACAACGAGGTGAGGCTGATACCAGGGGAAGGGTCCATGATGGAGTTTTTACGGGGTCCGTCTTTGCAATGGAGAGAAAAAAAGTGCCAGCGATGGCTGGCACGGGGGATCCAATGTAGCGGCTGGAGCCGTAAAAGCAAAGGGCTGCAAAGCAGCCCCGGTACTGTCAGGCCTTGTTTGCGACCAATTGCGCCGGCGCAAAGTGGCAGGTAAAGGTGCTGCCGTGCCCCGGCACGCTGCTGATTTCCAGCCGCCCGCGATGGCGCATCAGCACATGCTTGACGATCGCCAGCCCCAACCCGGTGCCGCCGGTGTTCGACGCTCGGCTGGAGTCGACCCGGTAGAAGCGCTCGGTCAGGCGTGGCAGATGCTTGGCCTCGATCCCCACCCCCGAGTCCTGCACGCTCAGGTGCGCGCCCTGTTCGTCGGCCCACCAGCGGATGCGGATATTGCCTTCGTCCTGGGTGTACTTGACCGCGTTGAACACCAGGTTGGAGAACGCGCTGCGCAGCTCCGACTCACTGCCCTTTAGACGAATGCCAGGCGTCGCCTCCAGGCTGATGCGCTGATTGCGCGGGCCGGACAGGGCCTGGGCATCGTTCTTGATGGCGCCGAGCAGGGTGTCGACCAACACGGGCTGGTTGTCGGAGGGGTAGTCGGTGGCCTCGAGCTTGGCCAGCAGCAGCAGGTCGTTGAGCAGGGTCTGCATGCGCGAGCCTTGCGCGCTCATCTGCTGCAGGGCGCGGTTCCAGCGCGGGTTCACGTCCTCGACGTTGTCCAGCAGCGTCTCCAGGTAACCGGTGATCACCGTCAGCGGCGTGCGCAGCTCGTGGGAAACGTTGGCGACGAAGTCCTTGCGCATCTGTTCCAGCTGGTGGATACGGGTCACGTCGCGCACCAGCATCAGGTGTTCGTTGTTGCCGTAGCGGGTCAGGTGCAGTTGTACGCGCAGCCGGTCGTTGATTGGCGACGGAATCTCCAGTGGCTCGGCGTAGTTGTCCGACTCGAAGTACTCCTTGAAGCGCGGGTGGCGCACCAGGTTGGTCACCGGCTGGCCGCCGTCCTGCGGCGTCTTGAAGCCCAGCAGGGTCTCGGCGGCGCGGTTCCACCACTCCAGGTTGCCTTCGCTGTCGAGCATGATCACCGCGTCGCGCAGGGCGGCGGTGGACTCCTGGACCCGGTCGATCACCGCCTGCAGGCGGCCGCGCACGCGCTGGTCGCGGCGCTGCAGATGGTAGATGCTGTCGAACACCTCGCCCCACAGGCCGTAGCCGTCGGGTGGCGCCTCGTCGGGCTGGTGGTTGCGCAGCCAGTCGTGCAGACGCAGCAGTTGCTTCAACGTCCAGCCCAAATACAGGGCCAGGCCGATGGCCAGGCTCCAGCCATAGTAGCCGCTGACCAGCCCGCCGATCAGGCAGACGGTGATCAGCAGGAGCATGTGGCGAATCAGGGTCGCGTGCCAGTTCTGGTTCAATTGACAGTCCTTGTACAGCGGGCGCCGGGGCTTCGATCAGCTCTTGGTCGAGAAGCGATAGCCGGTGCCGCGGACGGTTTGTACCAGATTTTCATAGGCTTCACCCAGCGCCTTGCGCAGGCGACGGATGTGCACGTCGACGGTGCGTTCCTCGACGTAGACGTTACCGCCCCAGACCTGGTCGAGCAGCTGGCCACGGGTGTAGGCGCGCTCCTGGTGGGTCATGAAGAACTGCAGCAGGCGGTATTCGGTGGGACCCATCTCGGCCGGCTTGCCGTCGATGGTCACGCGGTGGCTGATCGGGTCGAGCAGCAGGCCACCGACTTCGATTGGCGCCTCGCTGTCGCTCGGGCCGGTGCGGCGCAGCACGGCCTTCAGGCGCGCCACCAGCTCGCGGGGCGAGAACGGCTTGGTGATGTAGTCATCGGCGCCGACCTCCAGGCCCTGGATCTTGTTGTCCTCCTCACCCTTGGCGGTGAGCATGATGATCGGGATGTCGCCGGTCAGCTCGTCGCGCTTGAGGCGGCGGGCCAGCTCGATGCCCGAGGTGCCCGGCAGCATCCAGTCGAGCAGGATCAGGTCCGGCTTGCGGTCGACGATGATGGCGTGGGCCTGTTGCGAGTTCTCGGCCTCGAGGCAGTCATAGCCGGCCATTTCCAATGCAACGGCGATCATCTCGCGGATAGGCGCTTCGTCGTCGACGATCAGAATGTTTCTGCCAACCATGCTCAATTACCTCTCCCAGGAACGGTGTCTTGGCCCGCATTAGATAACGGAATTATTGCAGCTGTGTGACAGGGTGTTGGCCGTTCTGGCGACATTGCGTGACTGGACTAGGCTTCAGGGGGCCGCGAAGGCGGTGTGGACATTCAATCCAACCCCGAAACAATGGTGATTCCAATGACACGACATACGCTGAGCTGGATGGCCCTTTGCGCTGCGCTGGCAGTGCCGGGGGTGGCGTCGGCTCATCACGCCATGGAAAAGGACGGCATGTGGGTCGATCATGACGGCATGACGCTGTACACCTTCGACAAGGATGTTGGCGGCAAGTCCATGTGCAACGGCGAGTGCGCCAAGAACTGGCCGCCGTTGATGGTGAAGAAGGACGATGAGGCGCCGAAGGACAAGTGGACCCACGTCACCCGAGATGATGGCTCGATGCAGTGGGCCTATGACGGCAAGCCGCTGTACACCTTCGTCAAGGACAAGAAGGCCGGGGAGACCACCGGCGATGGCATGAAGGACGTCTGGCATATCGCCAAGCCGTGAGATTGCCAGGGTCGCTTTGCGACCCTTTCGCGGCACAGGGCCGCTCCTATAGGTAAGTGGGCCCCCTGTAGGAGCGGTCTTGTGTCGCGAAGGGCTGCAAAGCAGCCCCAAAGGCTTTCAGCGTAACGCGTAATCCAGCACCACCCCGCCAAAGATCAGCATCCCCGCCCAATGGTTGTGCAGAAACGCCTTAAAGCACGACTCCCGATCCAGCTTGCGCGTCGACCAGAACTCCCAGGCAAAGCACACCGCCGCCGCCAGCAGCCCCAAGTGGAACCAGCCGCCCAGCTCGAAGCGGTTGCCCGCCAGCAGCAGGCAGCCCAGCGACAACAACTGCAACGTCAGGATGATCACCCGGTCGGCCTCGCCGAACAGGATGGCGGTGGATTTCACGCCGATCTTCAGGTCGTCGTCGCGGTCGACCATGGCGTAGTAGGTGTCGTAGCCCACTGTCCACAGCAGGTTGGCGATGTACAGCAGCCAGGCACTGGCCGGCAGCTCGCCGCCCGCAGCGGTGAAGGCCATCGGGATGCCCCAAGAGTACGCCGCGCCCAGCACCACCTGCGGGTAGTAGGTATAGCGCTTCATGAACGGGTAGCAGAACGCCAGGGCGACAGCGCCGAACGACAGCCACACCGTGGTGGCGTTGGTGCACAGCACCAGCAGGAAGCTCAGCCCCACCAGCAGGGCGAACAGCACCAGCGCTTCGCGGGGTTTCACCCGGCCGCTGGCCAGCGGGCGGTCGGCGGTGCGCTTGACGTGGCCGTCCACCTTGCGGTCGGCAAAATCGTTGATGCAGCAGCCTGCGGCGCGCATCAGTACCACGCCGAGGCCGAAGATCAGCACGTTGGCCAGGGTCGGCGAGCCGTTGCCGGCGATCCACACCGCCGACAGCGTCGGCCACAGCAGCAGGTAGATGCCGATCGGGCGGTCCATGCGGCTCAGCTGGATGAAGTCCCAGGCTCGTGGGTGCACGCGGTTGAGCGATTTGAGCAGTTGCAGGTACATCAGCGGTTCTCCTCCTTGGCCGCATGCCACAGGGCGGGCAGGAACACCTCGGCCACCAGCAGGTCGAGGCCGTCCCGCTCGAAGCGCGAGCGGCGTCCCCACAACCCGGCGCTGGCGACCTCCACGGGCAGCCAGCTCTGTGGATAACTGCACACTTCGATCGGATGGCGGACGAACGCCTGGTCGCAGAACAGCAGTTCGCCCAGCGAGCGGCTGCCCAGGGTCTCCAGGTCCAGCCCACCGCGTTCCAGCGCCGTGCGGCTGGCCACGCTGCGGGCAAACACCCACGGCTGGCCATGGCCGCGCAGGTAGACCTCGCGGACCCAGCCCTGCGCGCCGAGGGCAAGGCCCAAGGCGGCGCATTCGTCGTCGCGCAGGGGCTGCCAGCCCTCGAACAGGGGGGTGACGCTGAAGTGGTCGTGTGAGAGACGGGTGAGGCGACGGGTCAGGGAGCCTTCGTCGAACAGCCAGCCCAGGGTCGGCTGGTCGAGGGGGGGCGCCAGCTGCGGATACGCCAGCCACGCGACCGCGGCTGCTTGCGGGGTTTCGTACGGCACGTCGGTATGCTTGATACAGGCCAGAGAGGCGGCGAGCTTAGCATGTTTGCCATCGTGGCTTGCATACTGCCAGCAGGGCCAGTACAAAAGCCGACCAGAGATTGCACGGTGGTCTCCTTGCGGGCTTGCCCCGCGCCGATGCCATCAATTGCAACGCACCCTGTAGCCTGACCGAGGAACAGCAGTAAATGAAGAAGTGGCAATGTATTGTCTGTGGCCTGATCTACGACGAGGCCCAAGGCTGGCCGGACGACGGCATCGCCCCTGGCACCCGCTGGGAGGACGTACCGGAAGACTGGCTGTGCCCCGACTGCGGCGTCGGCAAGAGTGATTTCGAAATGATCGCCATCGGCTGATCGCAACCCTGGCTTGAAAAAGGAACGCACGACATGACGTCCCCCGTGGTGATCATTGGTACCGGCCTTGCCGGCTACAACCTGGCGCGAGAGTTTCGCAAGCTCGACGGCGACACGCCGCTGTTGCTGATCACCGCCGACGACGGTCGCTCCTACTCCAAGCCCATGCTGTCCACCGGCTTCGCCAAGCAGAAGGACGCCGACGGCCTGTGCATGGCCGAACCGGGTGCCATGGCCGAGCAGCTCAAGGCCGAGATTCGCACCCACACCCGCATCAGCGGCATCGACCCAGGCCACAAGCGCCTGTGGATCGGCGAGGAGGCGGTGGAATACCGCGATCTGGTGCTGGCCTGGGGCGCGCAGACCGTGCAGGTACCGGTCGAAGGCGATGCGGGCGAGCTGATCTTCCCGATCAACGACTTGGAAGACTACGCACGCTTTCGCGCCGCCGCCGCGGGCAAGCAGCGGGTGCTGATCCTCGGGGCCGGCCTGATCGGTTGCGAATTCGCCAACGACCTCAGCCTCGGCGGCCTGCAGTGCCAGGTCGTCGCCCCCTGTGAGCAGGTGATGCCGACCCTGCTGCATCCGGCTGCCGCCGCAGCCGTGCAGGCGGGGCTGGAAGGGCTGGGCGTGCGCTTCCATCTCGGTCCGGTGCTGACCCGGCTGCAACGCGCAGGCGAGGCGCTCGATGCGCACCTGTCCGATGGCAGCGTGATTCCCTGCGACCTGGTGGTATCGGCCATCGGCCTGCGCCCGCGCACCGACCTGGCGGCAGCGGCGGGGTTGCAGGTCAACCGTGGGGTGGTGGTGGACCGCCAGCTGCGCACCTCCCACGCCAATATCTTCGCCTTGGGCGACTGCGCCGAGGTCGACGGGATCAACCTGCTGTACGTCATGCCGCTGATGACCTGCGCCCGTGCCCTGGCCCAGACCCTGGCCGGCAACCCGACCGCGGTGGCCTACGGCCCGATGCCGGTTACCGTGAAGACCCCGGCCTGTCCGCTGGTGGTATCCCCGGTGCCGCCCGGCCACGAGGGCAGCTGGGTGGTCGAGGGCAGCGGCGCCGACCTGAAAGTGCTCTGCCACGGCGCCGATGGCCAGCTGCTGGGTTATGCCCTGACCGGCGGCGCGGTCATGGAGAAACTGGCGCTGAATCGCCAGTTGCCGCCCTTGATGGCGTAAATGGCGGGCGTTCTGTCGGAATTATCCTGTTCTTGCCGCGACAATGGCCGCCCAGATACTGGCGCGGCCCCGGTGGGCGTGCCATCCTCACTGGCGTCTGCCGCAGCCTAGAGCCTGCGGTGCCTTGAACGCTGCTCCCTCCGGCAGCACGGCATAACAACAAGAAATCCCGTCAAAGAGGCTTCACTATGCGTAAACCAGAACTCGCCGCCGTCATCGCCGAAAAGGCCGATCTGACCAAGGAAAAGGCCAACCAGGTCCTGAACGCGATTCTCGACAGCATCACCGGCGCGCTCGACAAGGACACCGTCACCCTGGTCGGTTTCGGCACCTTCGAAAAACGCCACCGTGGCGCCCGCACCGGCAAGAACCCGCAGACCGGCGAGCCGGTCAAGATCAAGGCCAGCAACACTGTCGCCTTCAAACCTGGCAAGGGCCTGCGTGACAGCGTCAACGTACCTGCCAAGCCTGCCAAGAAAAAGTGACCGGACAGCTTCACCCGACGGGCGCCTGGAGGCGCCCGTTGCGTTTCTGGTAAGCAAATGCGGCGAACTTGCATAAACAGGGCGAGAAACGGATAAACTGCGCTACTCAGTCACTTTTCATTCGAGGCGTGTTGATGAAGTTTCGCTTTCTTCTCTGGGCCATGGGCTTGCTGATGGCCAAGGCCAGCCGCAACAACCCGGCGTTCCAGCAGCAGCTGCAGGACAAGGACCTGGTCTTCCAGATGCAGACGCTCGACGGCAAGGTTGCCCGGCACTTCATCGTCAAGGACCTGCGCATCAGCAGCAAGGGCGGCCTGCACCCGCAGCCGGCCTTCGCCATCGCGTTCAAGGACGCCGCTTATGGCTTTGCCACGCTGCAAGCCGGTAACAAGCAGCTGGCGTTCATGCAGGGGATCCAGGAGAAGAACATCCAGATCAAGGGCAATCCGGCGCTGGTGATCTGGTTCCAGGGCTTGATGAAGTACCTGAAGCCGAAGAAGACGGCCTGAAATCGCCGGACCTGCATTGGCAGCCAGTTCCCATGATGCGCAGGCTTGCACCATCCCTGTGGGAACCGGCCTGCCGGCGAAAGGGGCGCAGGGCGCCCCACCTCTCAGTGCGGCGTGTGGAACTGCGACGCCAGCTCGCGCAGCAGGGCCTCGGCCTCCAGCACCTTGTTCACCACCTCTTCAGCCTTCTCCCGACTCAGCCCCAGGCGCTCGAGCAGGGCATCCGGGATCTCGTCCTTGGGCCCTGAACCGATCCCCCGGGCGCGCAGCAGGCGCGTCGCCAGGCACACCAGATTGGGGAATGCCGCATAATCGCCGTCGTACGCTGGATCGTGCTGGAAACGCAGGGCTGTGGACAGCTCATCGGGCATGTCCCACAGCTTCATCAGCCAGGCCCCGATCTGTTCACGGCTGATCCCCAGCAGGTGCTGTTCCACATAGCTGTGGCACAAGTGCGGGTTGACCTCCAGGTGACGGCAGATCAGCGAGAAATGCGGTGGGAAGACGTGGGCCAGCAGCAGGTAGCCAAAGTTGTGCAGCAGGCCGGCCAGGTAGGTCAGGCCCGCTTCCGGGCGCTCGGCACGTGGCATGGCGCGCGTCAGGCCCTCGATCACCGCGGCGGTGTAGATCGACTGCTGCCAGTATGGCGTGGCCTGCTGCGGGTGGTCCTTGGGTAGGCTCAGGGTCTTGCCCAACGCCAGGCCCAGGGCCAGGTTGATCACCAGGTCGAAGCCCAGCACGCGGACGATGGCGTCTTCCACCGAGCGAATCTTGCCGGGTGAGGCGTAGTACGGGGAGGCAGCCCAGCTGACCACCTGCGCGGCCAGGGCCGGATCGGTTTCCACCACGCCGGTGATGTCGTCGATGCTGGCATTGGGGTCGACGCGCAGCTTGATGATCTTTTGCGCGGTGTCGGCCAGCGGCGGAATCTCGATGGTCTGTTCCAGGCGTTGCTGGATGCGACGGGCGGTGAAGGCCTGGACGGCGCGGATGACTTCCTTGGGAGGGCCGTCCAACTGGTCGAAACTGAGGCGAATCTCGCTGATCTGCTGGCCGAACGTGCTGGCGCTGGCCTTGAACAGCATCTTCTTGAAGGCGGTTCTGCCGATTTCCAGGAGCAGGCCGGTTTCGCCGGACTGGATCAGCAGCGTCTCGTTGTCGAGCAGGCTCTTCTCGTACTGGCATGGCGAGCTGGTCAGGGCGGGAATCGCCGGCAGCGCCTTGAGGTGATGCTTGTCGAGCATCTGCTTCAGGCGCTCCAGCGGCACGGCCTTGAGCTTGCGCCCGGTCAGTTCCTCGAGGCGCTTGAGGTCCAGCAACTGGCTTTGCGGGAACAGCACCATCAAGGCACCGATCTCGTCATCGAGCAGCACGGCCTGCACCCGCGAGGCGGCCGGCAGCCCCGGGTGCTCGGGCACCTCGCGGAAGCTGACGCCGAGCTTGTCGAGCAACAGCCGGATGACAGACGGTGCGTGTAGGGTTGCGGTATCCAGGGCAACTTCAGTCATGGCCTGTATCCAATCATTCTTTAAACGCGAAGTATAACCAGCCTGGCCGCCAAGCTGGATCCATTATGGGACGGACGTCACACCTGGCCATATTGTTGACCGTGGCGCAGCCAGCGGTCGAGCAACGGGCTGACGTGGTCGGGCCAGCGGGCCAGCAGGGCCTGGGCGGCGTCGCGCACGGCTGGCAGCAGGTCGGCGTCGCGCATCAGGTCGGCGACCTTGAACTGTAGCAGGCCGGTCTGGCGGGTCCCGAGCATCTCGCCCGGGCCGCGCAACTCCAGGTCCTTCTCTGCTATGACGAATCCGTCGTTGGTTTCCCGCATGATGCCCAGGCGCTCACGGCCGATCTGCGACAGCGGCGGGTGGTAGAGCAGCACGCAGTGGCTCACCGCGCTGCCCCGACCGACCCGGCCGCGCAACTGGTGCAACTGGGCCAGGCCCAGGCGCTCGGGGTTCTCGATGATCATAAGGCTGGCATTGGGCACGTCGACGCCGACCTCGATCACCGTGGTGGCCACCAGCAGTTGCAGGTCGCCGGCCTTGAACTCGGCCATCACCGCGGCCTTTTCTGCGGGCTTCATGCGTCCGTGGATCAGGCCCACGCGCAGCTCGCCCAGGGCGCTGCCCAGTTCCTCGAAGGTGCTTTCGGCGGCCTGGCAGGTGAGTTCCTCGGACTCTTCGATCAGGGTGCATACCCAATAGGCCTGGCGGCCTTCGGCGCAGGCGGCGCGGACCCGCTCGACCACCTCGAAGCGACGGCTGTCGGCGACCAGCACGGTGTTCACCGGGGTGCGCCCGGGCGGCAGCTCGTCGAGGATCGAGGTGTCCAGGTCGGCATAGGCGCTCATCGCCAGGGTGCGCGGGATTGGCGTGGCGGTCATGATCAGCTGGTGCGGGCACAGCTGGCCCATGACGCCCTTTTTACGCAGGGCCAGGCGCTGCTGCACGCCGAACCGGTGCTGTTCGTCGATGATCGCCAGGGCCAGGTGCTTGAACTGCACCTCCTCCTGGAACAGTGCGTGGGTGCCGACCACCATGGGCGCACCATTGGCGATCTGCTCCAGGGCGCTGGCGCGGGCCTTGCCCTTGAGCTTGCCGGCCAGCCATGCCACCTCGATGCCCAGCGGTTCGAGCCAGCGCTTGAAGGTGAGGTAGTGCTGTTCGGCGAGGATCTCGGTGGGCGCCATCAGGGCGACCTGGTAACCCGCTTCCAGAGCCTGCAGGGCGGCCAGCGCGGCGACCACGGTCTTGCCGGCGCCCACGTCGCCTTGCACCAGGCGCATCATTGGCTCGTGCTGGCTGAGATCGTAGGCAATTTCGTTGCCGACCCGCTGCTGGGCGCCGGTCGGGCTGAAGCCGAGATTCGCCAGGTACTGTGCCGGCAGGCGCGTAGCTTTGGGCAGTACCGGCGCGCGCAGGGCTCGCTGGCTTTCGCGCAGGCGCTGTTGCGACAGCTGGTGGGTCAGCAGTTCTTCGAAGGCCAGGCGGTGCTGGGCCCAGTGATGGCCTTCGGCGAGTTCGTCGAGATCGGCGTCGGCCGGCGGGTTGTGCAGGTAGCGGATCGCGTCGCTCAGCGGCGCCAGCTGATAGTCGCGGGCCAGCTCGTCGGGCAGCCAGTCGGGCAGGCTGCGTGGGCCGAGCAGGCCAAGGCTCTGCTGGCAGAGCAGGCGCAGGCGCTGTTGGGTCAGGCCTTCGGTGGTCGGGTAGATCGGTGTCAGCGTCTGTTCGACCGGCGGCGGTGCTTCGTCGCCGTTCAGCGCCCGGTATTCCGGGTGGTAGATCTCCAGCCCCGAGGCGCCGGGGCGGGCTTCACCATAGCAGCGCAGGTGGGTGCCGCGCTTGAGGCCCTCCTTCTGCGCATTGCTGAAATGGTAGAAGCGCAGGCTCAGCGTGCCGCTGCCGTCGCCCAGGCGCACCACCAGGCTGCGGCGCTTGCCCATGGTCACGTCGGCCCCGCTGACCACGCCCTCGATCACCGCGTCCTGGCCCGGACGCAGTTGGCCGATGGGCACCACGCGGGTGCGGTCCTGGTAGCGCAGCGGCAGGTGGAACAGCAGGTCCTGCAGGTTCTCCAGGCCGACCTTGGCGAGTTTTTCCGCCATGGCATCGCCTACGCCCTTGAGCGTGGTGACCGGGACGTTCGACAGCTCGGTCATGGGTTCAGGCCGGTTGTTCCACCGGCGGCTTGGCCACCGAGCAGAGGCGGATCGAGTCGGCGAGGATCTCGATGGCCTTCGGCCGCGGGAAGCTGGCGCGCCAGGCGATGGCCACGGTGCGGAACGGTGCGGGCGCGGTCAGCGGGCGGACTTCGATGACGCCCGGCGCGTAATGATGGCTGTGCACCGCCGACAGCGGCAGGATCGACACGCCCAGGCCCGATGCGACCATGTGGCGGATGGTTTCCAGCGAGCTGGACTCGACCGTGGTGTGCTTGGAGCCCTCGCCGCCCTTGTTCAGCGTCGGGCAGGCCTCGAGCACCTGGTCGCGGAAGCAGTGGCCCTCGCCGAGCAGCAGCAGGCTCTTGTCGTTGAGCATGGCGGTGTCGATGGTGTCCTTGGCGGTCCACGGGTGGTCGGCCGGCATCAAGGCGCAGAACGGCTCGTCGTACAGCGGCAAGGTCAGCACGTCGGCCTCGTTGAAAGGCAGGGCGATGATCACCGCGTCCAGTTCGCCGTTGCGCAGCTTTTCACGCAGCACGTGGGTGAAGTTCTCTTCGATGTACAACGGCATCTGCGGCGCCACGCGGTGCAACTGCGGGATCAGGTGCGGGAACAGATAGGGGCCGACGGTGTAGATGGCGCCGACCTTGAGCGGCGCGGTCAGCTGGTTCTTGCCGGCCTGGGCCAGCTCGCGGATGCCCTGGGCCTGCTCCAGCACCTTCTGCGCCTGGGCGACGATGCTCTCGCCGACCGGCGTGAGGCGCACCGCGCTCTTGCTGCGCTCGAAGATCAGCACGCCGAGTTCGTCCTCGAGCTTCTTCACGCCCACCGACAGGGTCGGTTGGCTGACGTGGCAACGCTCGGCCGCGTGGCCGAAGTGCTGCTCTTGCGCGAGGGTGACGATGTAGCGAAGTTCGGTGAGGGTCATAACGTGCGTCCATGAAGTTGCGGCCCCAGCATAGCGGCTGCAATCGATAGACGCACGTTATCAGACTTGCCGTTTTGTGACAGAAACAAAAACGTCAGCGTCGGTCCAGCGAATAGACGAACGGCGCAACGACTTCGATCGTGCCATTGTTCAGCAACTCCGCCGGAGGCTTTGGCACCGTGCCGGCACGGCGGATCATCTCCAGCGTGGCCCGGTCAAGCGCCGCACTGCCGGAACCGCCGGCCAGCGCGTACGAGACCACCTTGCCTTCGGCGTCGACGACGAAGCGCAGGCGGTTTATGCCCTGCAGTCCGCGACGGCGAGCGTCCTCGGGGTACTTCTTGTACTTGGCCAGGTGGCGCAGCAGATCGCTCTGCCAGCTCGGCAGGGCATTGCTGTTGGACGCGATGCTCGGCTGCGGCGCCGCCGACTTCTGCGGTGGCGTGTTGCTCGGCGGCGTGTCCGCGACGTCGTCCTTGGCTGGCGGCTCGTCCTTCGGCGGCTCAAGCTTCTTCTCGGGCTTGGGCGGCTGTGGCTTGGCCTTGGGCTTGGGCGGCTTGGGGATGGCGATCTTCGGCTTCGGCGCCTCTGCCAGCTTCGGCAGCGGCGGTTCCTCGACCGGCGTCGGCGGCTTCGGGGCGGCCTTGGGTGGCGGCGGCGGCGCGGGCTCGGGCAGCGGTGCCAGCTCGACCATCATCGCTGCCGGCGGCAACTCGAGGGCCTGGGGCACCGACCAGTTGAGCGTCAGCAGCACGGCGACCGCGTGCACGCCCAGCACGATCGCCAGGCTGCCACCGTAGCGCGCCATGTTTGAGCGCGTTTTCGTCATTTCTTGGCTGCCGTCTCGAGTCCGACCAGGCCGACCTTGAGGTAGCCGGCGGCACGCATGGTGTTCATCACTTCCATCAGGTCGCCGTAATCGACGCCCTTGTCAGCCTGGAAGAAGATGGTGGTTTCCTTGT
Organism: Pseudomonas mosselii; assembly: GCF_019823065.1. Taxonomy (NCBI): domain Bacteria; kingdom Pseudomonadati; phylum Pseudomonadota; class Gammaproteobacteria; order Pseudomonadales; family Pseudomonadaceae; genus Pseudomonas; species Pseudomonas mosselii. Next base: position 6,187,282 of record NZ_CP081966.1, on the reverse strand, counting down.
CGCCCTTGGTCTTGGCGTCGAGCATGGCGCCAAGCTGGTCGCGCTGGGCCACCTCGTCGTCGCCGAGGTAGAGCTTCTTGTCGGCCTTGACGCTGACGAACACCGGCTTCTCGGGCCTCGGCGCGGGCTTCGCGGTCGAGGCGGGCAGGTCGACCTTGATGTCGACCGTGGCCAGGGGGGCCGCGACCATGAAGATGATCAGCAGCACCAGCATTACGTCGATGAACGGCGTGACGTTGATTTCGTGGTTCTCGGCGAGGTCGTCGCCACCTTCGTTGAGATGCAGGCCCATGGCTTACCCCACTTTCACCATGTGCGGGGCGGCGCGCTCGCTGCCCTGGTGGTCCAGGTCGCGGCTGACCAGCAGCAGGACCTGGGCGGAGGCGTCGGACACCTGTGCCTTGTAGCCGGCGATGGAGCGGGCGAAGACGTTGTAGATGACCACGGCCGGAATCGCGGCGACCAGGCCCAGGGCGGTGGCCAGCAGGGCTTCGGCGATACCTGGGGCGACCACGGCGAGGTTGGTGGTCTGGGTCTTGGCGATGCCGATGAAGCTGTTCATGATGCCCCAAACGGTGCCGAACAGACCGACGAACGGTGCGGTGGAACCGATGGTAGCCAGTACGCCGGTGCCGCTGCTCATGGTCCGGCCACTGGCGGCTACCAGGCGCTCCAGGCGGAAGCTGACGCGTTCCTTGATGCCTTCCTTCTCGCGGGCATTGGCCGACAGGCGCATTTCTTCGAGGGCGTCATGCACCAGGATGTGGGCCAGGGTGCCTTCCTTGTTCGACACCTCGCTGGCCTCTTTCAGGCTCACCGAGCGCTTCAGGGCGGCGATCTCGCCACGCAGGCGGCGCTTGGCGCCCATCAGCTCGAAGCCCTTGGCGATCCAGATGGTCCAGGTGATGATCGAGGCGATGGCCAGGCCGATCATCACGGCCTTCACCACCACGTCGGCGTTCTTGTACATGCCCCATGGGGACAGGTCGTGGGCCATGCCCAGCGAGGTGTCTTCGACCATCGCCTGCACGTTCTCGTTGGCCGGGGCCTGGCCTTCCACCGGCGCAGTCGCGTCGGCTGGTGCGGCAGCCGGGGCCTGGCCTTCTGCGGCAGGCGTGGCCGGGGCGGCGGCAGCGGCGGGTGGCGGGGTGGCGGCGACAGGCTCTTCGGCCATGGCTGCCGGGGCCAGTACCAGGCTGAACATCAGCGCGGCAATGGCGCGCCAGGCGCGCGACGGGGTTGGCGAAGCGGAAGGTTGAGTACGTGTCATGCTGGCCGGACCTGATGAAGAGAGATGGGTTGAGTTCTTCAAGGCCTCGAAGCAGGCCGAGAACAGACAGGGTCGCCATTATTGCAAGTAATTCTTGTTAACAAAAGTAATACTGTTGCTTTTTTTGACCTTGGTATAGCCGTTTATCGCGCTAACCCGATAGCCTGTGCCTTTCGCATTCGGAGGTTTGGTATGTCAGACGTTTCAGCTTTGATCGTGGGTTGCGGTGATGTGGGCAGCCGCCTGGCCCGCCAACTGCTTGCTCAAGGCTGGCAGGTCAGCGGCTTGCGCCGTTCGGTCGATCAGTTGCCCGAAGGGGTTCGGCCGATCGCCGCCGATCTGGCCGAGCCGCAGATACCGAGCGCCTGGCCCGAGCAGGGACCTGATTACCTGGTGTATTGCGTGGCGGCCAGCCAGCACGATGAAGCCGGCTACCAGGCGGCCTATGTAGAAGGTTTGCGCCATGTGCTGGGATGGCTGGCGGCGAAAGGGCAGCGGCCACGACGCCTGGTGTTCGTGTCCAGCAGCAGCGTGTATGCGCAGCAGGACGGTGAATGGATTGCCGAAGCGGCAGCCACGCAGCCCGAGGGCTATTCCGGCAAGGTGATGCTCGAGGCTGAGCGGCTGGCGCTGGACAGCGGCATTCCCGCGACGATCGTGCGCCTGACCGGCATCTATGGTCCGGGGCGCGAGTGGTTGCTGAGTCAGGTGCGCCAGGGTTATCGCGTGGCCGAGGAGCCACCGTTGTACGGCAATCGCATTCATGCCGAGGATGCCGCCGGCCTGATGGCGCACCTGCTGCGGGCCGATGCCCGGGGTGTTGCGCTGGATGACTGCTATATCGGCGTGGATGACGATCCGGCGCCGCTGGCCGAGGTGGTGGCCTGGCTGCGTGAATACCTGGGCGTTACCCAGTGGTCGGATGAGCAGCGGGTGCGGCGCACCGGCAGCAAGCGCTGCAGCAATGCGCGGGCGCGGGCGTTGGGGTGGGTGCCGATGTATCCGAGTTACAAAGAGGGGTATGCCGCCATTCTGCAAGGGCGTGGTTGAGACTACCGGCCCTATCGCGGGGCAAGCCCGCTCCCACGCATATCGTGGGAGCGGGCTTGCCCCGCGATGTTGGCTAATCCTTTTCCAGCACCCACTGCCGCGCACCGGCGGCCAGTTGCGGCATTTCATCCGGTTGGGCGCGGTTTACCGCCTGGAAGATTTCCAGGGTGTCGCCGTCGCGCTTGAAGATCCATGGCGCGCCACGCTGGTCGCGCTCCAGCCATAGGCTGTCGTTGCCATCGCCCATGGTCGCGCAGTCGCCCGCCAGGCACAGGGCGAAGCGGTCAGGGCCAGGCAGGCCGGTAACGTTGCCGGTGTCGCTGAAGCGCACCACTGCGCCCTTGCCCTGGCCTTCGACGATCTTCCAGTCGCCGCCCAGGTATTGCTGGTACAGCGCCTTCTCGAAGCTGCCACCCAGCGGCGTGTTCTGTGGGCCTTCGCTGCGCACGAAGGTTTGCTGGTGACCGGACGGGTCGATCGCCAGCAACTCGTCGCCGTCGAGCTTGAGCTGTTCGACCAGGCCACCTTCGAAGCTGACCTGCCAGTCTTTCTCGTTGGCGCTCAGGCGCCCGTCGGCAGCCTCGAAGCCATTGCTGAAGCTGGCCTGCTGGTTCTTGACGTCGATCTTCCACTCGAACACCGGGCCCTGGGCGTCGAGAGCCTGGCGCAGGCTGGTGCCTTTGCGGGCGGCGTCGATGGCGGCCTGGTTGATCCAGGTGCCGTTGAAGTCTTCGGGTTTATGGCTGGCGCAGCCGCCCAGGAGCAGGGCTGCCAGCGCGATAGGCAATGCGTGGCGCATGGGGGAAACCTTGGGGCAGGAGAGGGTGGTGACGGGCTGGATGCCCGTCACCGGGAGCATCACTCGAGGACCAGGATGGCGTCCATCTCGACCTGGGCACCCTTCGGCAGCGCGGCGACGCCGATGGCGGCGCGGGCCGGGTAAGGCTGTTCGAAGTAACGGCCCATGATTTCGTTGACCTTGGCGAAGTGGCTCAGGTCGGTGAGGAAGATGTTCAGCTTGACGATGTCCTTGAACGAACCGCCAGCGGCTTCGGCCACCGACTTCAGGTTCTCGAACACCTGGACGGTCTGGGCTTCGAAGCCTTCGACCAGTTCCATGGTCTTCGGATCGAGCGGGATCTGGCCCGACATGTACACGGTGTTGCCAGCCTTGATCGCTTGCGAGTAGGTGCCGATGGCGGCAGGGGCCTTGTCGCTGGTGATGACGGTCTTGCTCATGATGACTCCTTGCGGTTGGCGGACTACGCACGCATCCGGGTGATGCGGACCACGCCGGTCAAGGTGCGCAGCTTCTTGATCACGCGGGCCAGGTGCACGCGGTCGTGCACGCTGACCACCAGTTGGACCACGCTGATACGGCCGTCGCGTTCGTCCATGCTGATTTTCTCGATGTTGCCGTCGGCGGCGTTGACGCTGCTGGCCAGCAGCGCGATCAGGCCGCGCTGGTGTTCCAGTTCGACGCGCAGTTCGACGTTGAACTCGCCGGTGATGTCCTTGGCCCAGGAGAGCTGCAGGCACTTCTCAGGGTTGTGGCGGACTTCACTGATGTTGCGGCAGTCTTCCAGGTGCACGACCATGCCCTTGCCGGCCGACAGGTGGCCGACGATAGGGTCGCCCGGGATCGGGGTACAGCACTTGGCGTAGCTGAGCACCAGGCCCTCGGTGCCGCGGATCGCCAGCGGGCCTTCCGGCGCCGGCAGTTGCTCGCCTTCGGCGGACAGCAGGCGGCGGGCGACCACGTAGGCCATGCGGTTGCCCAGGCCGATGTCCTCGAGCAGGTCCTCGAGCAGTTCCAGGCGGTACTCGGCGAGGATCGACTGGATGCGTTCCTGGGGGATCTTTTCCAGGCTGCTGTCGAAGCCGGTCAGCACCTTGTTCAGCAGGCGCTCGCCGAGGCTGATGGACTCGGAGCGGCGCTGTTGCTTGAGGGCGTGGCGGATGTGCGTGCGTGCCTTGCCGGTGACCACGAAGTTGAGCCAGGCCGGGTTCGGCCGGGCGCCTGGGGCGCTGACGATCTCGACGGTGGAGCCGCTCTGCAGCGGCTCGGACAGCGGCGCCAGGCGGCGGTTGATGCGGCAGGCGATGCAGCTGTTGCCGACGTCGGTGTGCACCGCGTAGGCGAAGTCGACGGCGGTGGAGCCCTTGGGCAGCTCCATGATCCGGCCTTTGGGGGTGAAGACGTAGACCTCGTCCGGGAACAGGTCGATCTTCACGCTCTCGATGAACTCCAGCGAGTTGCCGGCGCGCTGCTGCAGCTCGAGGATGCCCTTGACCCACTGGCGGGCGCGGGCGTGGCTGCCCTTGGGCTGCTCTTCCTCGTTGGACTTGTACAGCCAGTGCGCGGCAATGCCGTTGTTGGCCATCTCTTCCATTTCGCGGGTGCGGATCTGGATCTCGATGGGCACGCCGTGCATGCCGAACAGCGTGGTGTGCAACGACTGGTAGCCGTTGGCCTTGGGGATCGCGATGTAGTCCTTGAACCGGCCCGGCAGTGGCTTGTACAGGTTGTGCACGGCGCCGAGCACGCGGTAGCAGGTGTCGACCTTGTCGACGATGATGCGGAAGGCGTACACGTCCATGATCTCGGTGAAGGCGCGACGCTTGCCGCGCATCTTCTTGTAGATGCCATAGAGGTGTTTCTGCCGGCCGCTGACTTCGCCTTGAATGCCATCGGCGGCCAGGCAGTTGGCCAGCGAGGTCTCGATCTTGGCGACGATTTCCTTGCGGTTGCCCCGCGCGCTCTTGACCGCCCGGTGGATCAGCGACGAACGCATCGGGTGCATGGCCTTGAAACCGAGGTCCTCGAACTCGACGCGCACAGTGTGCATCCCCAGGCGGTTGGCGATGGGGGCGTAGATCTCGAGGGTTTCCTTGGCGATGCGTCGGCGTTTTTCGCCGGACAGCACCTCCAGGGTGCGCATGTTGTGCAGGCGGTCGGCCAGCTTGACCAGGATCACGCGGATGTCGCGGGCCATGGCCATGGCCATCTTCTGGAAGTTCTCGGCCTGGGCCTCGGCCTTGGTCTCGAAGTTCATCTGGGTCAGCTTGCTGACCCCGTCGACCAGCTCGGCGACGGTCTCGCCGAATTGCTGGCTCAAGGCTTCCTTGGCGATGCCGGTGTCTTCGATCACGTCGTGCAGCATGGCCGCCATCAGGCTCTGATGGTCCATGTGCATGTCGGCGAGAATGCTGGCGACCGCCAGCGGATGGGTCACATAAGGCTCGCCGCTGCGGCGACGCTGGCCATCGTGGGCCTGCTCGGCGTAGAAGTAGGCCCGGCGAACCAGGTTGACCTGTTCGGGGCCCAGGTAAGTCGACAGCCGTTCGGCGAGGGCTTCTATACCCGGCATGGTTTCACCTCTTGCTGAAGAAGAGGGCCTTGCGCCGCACGGTGTCGACTGGGCATCAATCAGACGGCCTCGTTGTTCTCGTCCTCGAACGCGGCGAATACCGGATCCTCGGTGACGATCTCTTCGGCGGCGATGAACTCTGGCGTGACGATGCCTTCGGCGATTTCACGCAGGGCGACGACGGTCGGCTTGTCGTTTTCCCACGCAACGCGTGGCTCTTTGCCGCCGGTAGCCAGCTGGCGGGCGCGCTTGGTCGAGAGCATGACCAGCTCAAAGCGGTTATCCACGTGTTCCAGGCAGTCTTCAACAGTTACGCGGGCCATGGTCTTCCTCAGTAGCAAATGCGGTAGGCGTGCGCCCAGAATGGGCAGGCGGACTCGATAGTTTAAAAAATCACCAGCCAATAGGGAAGGGCTGTTTTGTCGGGTGCCCTTCCTCCGGTGCTGTTTGAGTCGTTTTCGCGGGCCCTGTGGGAGCGGGCTTGTCCGCGAAGCAGTTCACACCAAGCTGGGACGGACGATAACGGTTCCTGTTACCCGAAAACAACCGCCCCTGACGCGTTAACGCAACATTGCGTCGCGCAGGCGCGGGGTCAGCTCCTCGAACAGCGTCTGTACCGAGCGCAGGGCACGGCAATCGGGGCGGGTCAGCAGCCACAGCTGGGTGTCGCAGCCGGGCAGCGGGCCGCTCAGCGCCTCGACGCCGGGCAAGTCGTGGACCATGTAGTCGGGCAGTGCCGCCACGCCCAGGCCGGTGGTCACCAGTTGGGCGATGGTCGACATGCCGCTGCACTGGTAGCGCGGAATCAGCCCCGGGTGATGTTGGTTGCGCCAGACCACCGTGGCGTGGTCCTGCATGGAGTCGTCGGGGGCGATCCATGGCACGCTGGCGGCAGATTCCTGCAGGCGCTCGCGTAGCACCGGCAGGCCGCAGACCACGTAGGAGGTCGAGCCCAGGCAGCGGCCCACGAGGTGTTCCGGCGGCGTGTTGGTCAGGCGCAGGGCGATGTCGGCATCGCGGCGGCTGAGGTTGGCAAAGGTGTTGGAGGTGCCCATTTCCAGCGACAGCGCCGGGTAGTTGGGCATGAACTCGGCCAGCGCCGGCAGCAGCAGGCTGTGCAACACCGCCTCGGTGCAGGTCAGGCGCACGGTGCCGCTGACCACCTGCTCGCCGCTGGTCAGCGCGATGCGCGCCGCGTCCAGCGCCTGTTCGGCGCGCTCGGCCTGCTCGGCCAGGGCCTGGGCGGTGTCGGTGGGCAGGTAGCCCTTGCGGCTCTTGACGAACAGCGCAGTGCCCAGTGCCGATTCCAGCCGGCGGATCGAACGGAAGACCGTGGAAACGTCGACCTTGAGCAGTTCGGCGGCCTTGGCCAGGGACCGGCCGCGCTCCAGCGCCAGGACCAGGGCGAGGTCCGCATGGTTGATCTGATATTGCATCGATGCACGCTCTGCTTGCCGAAATGCCAATGTCTGTTGCGTTGGGGCCATTTTATAGTGAAACGGCCCCCGGGAATCAATGCAGCCGGTCGGCAACCAGCCCCCCACGATGGGCCAGTGAAAAGAACAACAGCAGCACCATCGTCGCCTTTCGAGGCGTCATCCGCAGTTCCCCACATCGCCGCTCCGAATCAAAGGATGTACAGCCATGACGTCGGTCTCCCCGTGCGCCAGTTCTTCCCGCGAGATGAATGAGTTCCTGGATGCCCATCCGGATACCCAGTACGTCGACCTGCTGATCTCCGACATGAACGGGGTGGTGCGCGGCAAGCGCATCGAACGCGCCAGCCTGCACAAGGTGTACGAGAAAGGCATCAACCTGCCGGCCTCGCTCTTCGCCCTGGATATCAACGGTTCAACCGTCGAAAGCACCGGTCTTGGCCTGGACATCGGCGACGCCGACCGTATCTGTTTCCCGATTCCGGGCACGCTCTGCGACGAGCCATGGCAGAAGCGTCCGACCGCGCAGTTGCTGATGACCATGCATGAGCTGGATGGCGCGCCGTTCTTCGCCGATCCGCGCGAGGTGCTGCGCCAGGTGGTGAGCCGGTTCGACGACCTGGGCCTGGATATCTGCGCCGCGTTCGAGCTGGAGTTCTACCTGATCGACCAGGACAACCTCAACGGCCGTCCGCAGCCGCCGCGCTCGCCGATTTCGGGCAAGCGCCCGCAGTCGACCCAGGTGTACCTGATCGACGACCTCGACGAATATGCCGACTGCCTGCAGGACATGCTCGAAGCCGCCAAGGAGCAGGGCCTGCCCGCCGACGCCATCGTCAAGGAAAGCGCCCCGGCGCAGTTCGAGGTCAACCTGCACCATGTCGCCGACCCGCTGAAGGCCTGCGACTATGCGATCCTGCTCAAGCGCCTGATCAAGAACGTCGCCTACGACCATGAGATGGACTCCACCTTCATGGCCAAGCCCTATCCGGGCCAGGCAGGCAACGGTCTGCACGTGCACATCTCGCTGCTGGACAAGAAGACCGGCAAGAACATCTTTACCAATGACGACCCGCTGCAGAGCGAGACCCTGCGCCACGCCATCGGCGGCGTGCTGGAGACCATGCCGGCATCGATGGCGTTCCTGTGCCCGAACATCAACTCCTACCGCCGCTTCGGCGCCCAGTTCTACGTGCCCAATGCGCCGAGCTGGGGCCTGGACAACCGCACCGTCGCGGTCCGCGTGCCGACCGACAGCAGTGAGAACGTGCGCATCGAGCACCGCGTGGCCGGTGCCGACGCCAACCCGTACCTGATGCTCGCGGCGATCCTCGCCGGCATCCACCATGGCCTGACCAACAAGGTCGAGCCGAACGCGCCGATCGAAGGCAACTCGTACGAACAGCTGGAACAGAGCCTGCCGAACAACCTGCGCGACGCCCTGCGCGCGCTGGATGACAGCGAAGTCCTCAACCAATACATCAGCCCGGACTACATCGACATCTTCGTGGCCTGCAAGGAGAGCGAGCTGGCCGAGTTCGAAGTGTCGATCTCCGACCTCGAGTACAACTGGTACCTGCACACGGTGTAAGCCCATGAGCGCATTTGCGGTCCCCTTGATCGGTGTCAGCGCCTGCCGCCAGCAGGTGGGAAAGAACTCGTCGCACACGGTGGGCGACAAGTATGTCGAGGCCGCGGGCTTTGCCGGGCTGCCGCTGATCCTGCCGGCGCGTGATGGCGGCAGCGACACCCGGGCGCTGCTGGCCCGGCTCGATGGCATTCTTTTTACCGGTTCGCCTTCAAATGTCGAGCCGCATCATTACAATGGCGCCCCCAGCGCGGAAGGTACCCGGCACGATCTTGCACGTGATCGCCTTACCTTGCCGCTGCTGCAGGCGGCCATTGCCGCCGGTGTGCCGGTGTTGTGCATCTGCCGTGGCTTCCAGGAACTGAACGTGGCCCTTGGCGGCACCCTGCACCAGCGCGTGCAGGAACTGCCCGGCTACCTGGACCACCGCGAACCTGAGGACGCACCCCTGGAGGTGCAATACGGCCCTCGTCATCCCGTCGCGGTCACCGCAGGCGGGTTGTTCGAGCGCCTGGGCCTGGCGGCGCAGTTCGAGGTCAACTCGCTGCACAGCCAGGGTATCGACCGCCTGGCCCCGGGTCTGCGCGTCGAGGCACGGGCCCCGGATGGCCTGGTCGAAGCGGTGTCGATGCCTGATGCGCCGGGCTTTGTAGTCGGCGTGCAGTGGCACCCTGAATGGCGTTTCGCCGAAAACCCGGTTTCGCTGCGCCTGTTCGAGGCGTTCCGCGAGGCTTGCATTGCCCATGCTGCTCGGGAGGGTGTACGTCAGGAAACACGCTGACGTTAGCCGAAGGTCCAGGATGACCGTGCCCCACCACGAGCTTTCAATGAGTGAAAGCGGGCCCACTACGGCGGGCCTGTGAGAACAATTCCAATAGTTACGGCACAGACTCATGAATGAATACACAGAAGCCGGACGCCCACCCGACATGGCGTCCGACTCGGGCAACACCCAGCGCAGCAAGGGCCTGGCCAAGGGCCGTCTCGGTCTGCTGGCCAGCGTCGTGCTGGGCATTTCCACCATCGCGCCGGTCTACACCCTGACCGGCGCACTCGGCCCGACCGTGCGCGAAGTCGGCGCCCACCTGCCGGCGGTGTTCATCGTCGGCTTCCTGCCGATGCTGCTGGTGGCCCTGGGCTACCGCGAGCTGAACTCGGCCGAGCCCGACAGCGGCACCTCCTTCACCTGGTCGGCCCGGGCCTTCGGTCCGATGATCGGCTGGATCGGCGGCTGGGGGCTGGTGGTCGCCACCACCATCGTGCTGTCCAACCTGGCGGGCGTGGCGGTGGACTTCTTCTACCTGTTCCTGGCCCAGATCACCGGCAACCAGGAGCTGGCGGCGCTGGCGGACAACCTGCTGGTCAACGTCACCACCTGTTGCGTGTTCATCGCCCTGGCGGTGTGGATCTGCTGTCGGGGCATGGCCACCACCATGACTGTGCAGTACGGCCTGGTGGCCTTGCAGTTGCTGGTGTTGATCGGCTTTGCGTTCGCCGCCTTCGGCGAAACCACGGCGCCACCACCGCTGGCATTCGATCTTGCCTGGTTCAACCCGTTCGGCGTCGAGTCGTTCTCGGCATTCGCGGCCGGCCTGTCGTTGTCGATCTTCATCTTCTGGGGTTGGGACGTGTGTCTGACCGTCAGCGAGGAGTCGATCGGTAGCGAAGAGGTGCCGGGCAAGGCCGCCACCTGGACGGTGTTGCTGATCCTTGGCCTGTATCTGCTCACCGCCATCGCCACCCTGCAGTTCGCCGGGATCAGCGAGGATGGATTGGGCCTGGGCAACCCACGCATCCAGGAGAACGTGTTCGCCCACCTGGCCGGCCCGGTCATGGGACCGCTGGCAATCCTGATGTCGATCGCGGTGCTGGCCAGCACCGCCGCCTCGCTGCAGTCGACCTTCGTCTCGCCGGCGCGCACCCTGCTCGCCATGGGTTACTACGGCGCCGTGCCGCAGCGCTTCGCCACGGTCTGCCCGCGCTCGCAGACGCCGCGCTACGCGACCATCTGTGCCGGCATTGCCGCGGCGCTGTTCTACGTGACCATGCGTACCTTGAGCGAGAACGTGCTGGCAGACACCATCACCGCCCTGGGCATGATGATCTGCTTCTATTACTCGCTGACTGCTTTCGCTTGCGTGTGGTACTTCCGCCGCAGCCTGTTCGACAGCGTGCGTCACTTTTTCATGCGCGGCGTCTGCCCGCTGGTGGGTGGGGTGATCCTGTCGGTGATCTTCGTGCGCACGGCGATCGACAGCGCTTCGCCGGACTTCGGCAGCGGCTCGCATGTGGGCGGGCTGGGGCTGGTGTTCGTGATCGCAGCGATCATCTCGGCACTGGGGATCGTGCTGATGATGCTGTCGCGGCTGCGGGCGCCGGCGTATTTCCTGGGGGCGACCCTGCGCCAGCAGGCGACCATTCAGTTGCAGGACTGACGCATGGGGGCGCTTTGCGCCCCTTTTGCGACACAAGGCCGCTCCCACAGGTACAGCACAGTTTCAGACTCTGCACCGTACCTGTAGCGGCCTTGCCGGGGCGCCGTACCGGTCGGATAGGGCCTCGCAGAGGCCCCGGCGGTCTTCAGCCGATCAGCTGCTTGAGCAACTCACCATGCCGCGCCTGCTGTTTCTTCAGCAACAGGCGATTCGATGCGAACACCGCCTTCAATTCCTCCAGCGCCACGCCGAAGTCGTCATTGATGATGACGTACTCATACTCGTCATAGTGCACCATCTCGCTGACCGCTTCCTTCATGCGTCCGGCAATGATCTCCTCACTGTCCTGGCCACGACCATCCAGCCGTTGGCGCAAGGCCTCCTGGCTAGGCGGCAGGATGAAGATCGAACGCGCCTCGGGCATCAGCTTGCGTACCTGCTGGGCGCCTTGCCAGTCGATCTCCAGGATCAGGTCGTAGCCCTGGTCGAGGGTTTCCTGCAGCGCGCTGCGCGACGTGCCGTAGAAGTTGCCGAACACTTCGGCGTGCTCGAGGAAGTCGCCCTGGGCGATCAATGCCTTGAACTCCTCATGAACGACGAAGTGGTAGTTCACCCCGTGCTCCTCGCCCGGACGCATGGCGCGGGTGGTGTGGGAGACCGAGACGCGCACGTTGGCGTCGTCCTTGATCAGGGCCGTGACCAGGCTGGTCTTGCCGGCGCCGGACGGGGCCGAAACGATGTAGAGGGTGCCGCTGCTGTGATTCATGGTAGGGGTGGCCTTACTCGATATTCTGTACTTGTTCACGCATCTGTTCGATCAGCACCTTCAGGTTGACCGCCGCTTGCGTGCTGCGTGGGTCGAAGGCCTTGGAGCCAAGGGTGTTGGCTTCGCGGTTGAGCTCCTGCATCAGGAAGTCCAGGCGCCGGCCGGCGGCGCCGCCGGACTTGAGCACCCGGCGCACCTCGGTGACGTGGGTGCTGAGGCGGTCCAGCTCCTCGGCGACATCGCTCTTCTGCGCCAGCAGGACCATTTCCTGCTCCAGGCGCTGCGGGTCTAGCTCGGCCTTCATGTCGCCGAAACGATCGAGGACCTTCTGCCGTTGCGCGGCCAGCATCTGCGGCACGAGGGTGCGCAAGGTGGCGACTTCGCCGGCCATGCTGTCCAGGCGCTCGTTGATCAGCCTGGCGAGCTCGGCGCCTTCACGCTGACGACCCGCCTTGAGTTCGGCCAGCGCCTCGTCGAACAGGGCAACGGCTTCGGCATTGAGCGCCTGTGGATCGCTGGCGTCGGCCACCAGCACGCCTGGCCAGGCCAGCACTTCCAGCGGGTTGAGCGGTGCCGGCTGCTTGATCAGGCCGGCGACGGTCTCGGCGGCGGCGACCAGCTGCGCGGCGCGCTCGCGGTCGACCTGCAACGGCTTGCCGGCGTTGTCCTCGCTCAGGCGCAGGGTGCACTCGACCTTGCCGCGGGACAGGCCCTGGCGCAGGCCCTCGCGTACCGCGCCTTCAAGGTCGCGCAGCGCTTCGGGCAGGCGCAGGTGGGGTTCGAGATAGCGGTGGTTGACCGAACGCAGCTCCCAGACCAGGGTGCCTTGGCTGCCAGCGCGCTCGACACGAGCAAAAGCGGTCATGCTATGCACCATGGGGAGTACCTCGCGTATTCAGGTGAACGGGGAGCCTGTCGGCTGCAAGGCGCAGGATTGTAGCGCAGTGCGGCCCGGGCGCCCAATCCGCCCATGCTACCGACCCTCCTCGGGCTTGTCGGAAAAGGTGACAGGCTGCGCGGGTACGACGACAGGCGTGCCTTCGGCGGGCGGCGGGCTCTATAATGCTCGGCAGATTCAAAGTCCCGGTACAGGTATCCCAGATGAAACGTCCAAGTGGTCGCGCCGCCGATCAGCTCCGCTCGATCCGCATTACCCGCAACTACACCAAGCACGCCGAGGGATCGGTACTGGTCGAGTTCGGTGACACCAAGGTCATCTGCACGGTCAGCGTCGAGAATGGTGTTCCCCGCTTCCTCAAAGGTCAGGGCCAAGGCTGGCTCACCGCCGAATACGGCATGCTGCCGCGTTCGACCGGCGAGCGTAACCAGCGTGAGGCCAGCCGCGGCAAGCAAGGCGGCCGCACCCTCGAAATCCAGCGCCTGATCGGCCGCTCCCTGCGCGCCGCGCTGGACATGAGCAAGCTCGGCGACATCACCCTGTACGTCGACTGCGATGTGATCCAGGCTGACGGCGGTACCCGCACCGCCTCGATCACCGGCGCCATGGTCGCGCTGTGCGACGCCCTGGCGGTGATCAAGAAGCGTGGCGGCCTCAAGGGCGGCAACCCGCTCAAGCATATGATCGCCGCGGTGTCGGTGGGCATGTACCAGGGCGAGGCCGTGCTCGACCTCGATTACCTCGAGGACTCCGCCGCCGAGACCGACCTGAACGTGGTCATGACCAGTGCCGGTGGCTTCATCGAAGTGCAGGGCACCGCCGAAGGCGCGCCGTTCCAGCCAGAAGACTTCAACGCCATGCTGGCGCTGGCGCAGAAGGGCATGACCGAGATCTTCGAACTGCAGCAGGCCGCGCTGGCCGACTGACGACACGCCAGGAAGGTGCGCAACATGAGCGATGTGGACTTGCCGATCACCCCGCCCAGCGCCGATGTCCGGCAGTGGGCGATGTTCTGCCACCTGTCCGCGCTGCTGGGTCTGGTGATGCCCCTTGGGCATCTGCTTGGCCCGCTGGTGCTGTGGCACCTCAAGCGCGAGCAGGATCCGTTCATCGATGCCCAGGGCAAGGAGGCGCTGAACTTTCAGATCAGCGTGACCCTCGCCGGGTTCGTCTGCTTGCTGTTGATGTTCGTGTTCATCGGTATCGTGCTGTTCGCCGCGCTGATGGTGGCGGTGCTGATCCTGATCATCCTGGCGGCAGTCAGGGCCAACGAAGGGAAGCCGTATCGCTATCCTTGGATCTGGCGGCCGATCAGATAGGCACAAAAAAGCCGACCCCATGGGTCGGCTTTTTTGTGTGCGCCATCCTCAGATGGTCAGCGTCCAGTCGTAGTCCACGATCAGCGGCGCATGCTGGGAGAAGCGCGGCTGGCGTGGCAGACGGGCGTTGCGCACGAAGCGGCGCAGGCCTGGGGTGAGGATCTGGTAGTCGAACCGGTAACCCAGGTTGAGCATCTCGGCCTGCTCGTTGTCCGGCCACCAGCTGTACTGGTCGCCTTCACGGCTGACTTCGCGCAGGGCGTCGACATAGCCCATGTCGCCGACGATGGCGTCCATCCAGGCGCGTTCCGGCGGCAGGAAACCGACCGACTGCTGGCTGTCGCGCCAGTTCTTGATGTCGAGCTTCTGCTGCGCCACGTAGAACGAGCCGCAGTAGATGTATTCGCGACGCTTGCGACGCTGCTTGTCCAGGTACTTGGCGAAGTCGTCCATCAACTTGAACTTCTGGTTCAGGTCTTCGTCGCCGTGCATGCCCGAAGGCAGCAGCAGGCTGGCAATACTGACTTTGTCGAAATCTGCTTGCAGATAACGCCCGTAGCGATCGGCTGTCTCGAAGCCCAGGCCGGTGATGACTGCCTTGGGCTGCATGCGCGAGTACAGTGCCACGCCACCTTGGGTGGGCACCTCCGCGTCGCAGGCGTAAAGGAAATAGCCATCGAGCTGGAAAGCTGGGTCGTCGAGTTCAAAGGCCGAGGCGCGGGTATCCTGAAGGCAGATGACGTCGGCATTCTGGGCTTGCAACCAGCTGAGCAATCCACGCTCGGCCGCAGCCTGAATGCCATTTACGTTCACACTGATGATCCGCATAAATGGCCCCAAAAATCTCGTGCGTGTATGATACCCGAGCTCAACACATTTAGCTAAATCCGTGGTGTCCGGGACCTTTCATGCAGCCGTATCAGCGCGACTTCATCCGTTTTGCCATCGATCGCGGCGTTCTGCGCTTCGGTGAGTTCACCCTGAAATCGGGGCGTACCAGCCCGTACTTCTTCAATGCCGGCCTGTTCAACACAGGTTCCGCGCTGGCCCAGCTGGGGCGTTGCTACGCGGCGGCCATCGTCGACAGCAAGATCCCCTTCGATGTGCTGTTTGGCCCGGCCTACAAGGGCATTCCCCTGGCGGCAGCCACTGCCGTGGCCCTGGCCGAACAACATCAGCTCGACGTACCGTGGTGCTTCAACCGCAAAGAGGCCAAGGATCACGGCGAGGGCGGCAGCCTGGTCGGTGCCCCGCTGGCCGGTGACGTGCTGATCATCGACGATGTAATTACCGCCGGCACCGCGATCCGCGAGGTCATGCAGATCATCAACGCCCAACAGGCCAAGGCCGCCGGCGTGCTGATCGCGCTGAACCGTGAAGAGCGCGGCAATGGCGAGCTGTCGGCGATCCAGGAAGTCGAACGCGACTTCGGCATTCCGGTCGTGAGCATCGTCTCGCTGACCCAGGTGCTGGAGTTCCTGGCTGACGACCCGCAGCTCAAGCAGCACCTGCCGGCGGTCGAGGCCTACCGCGCCCAGTACGGCATCTGACCGGCTCGCGGCTCATGAAAATGGCGACCTTAGGGTCGCCTTTTTCATGCCTGTTATTCAGCGGCGGTTCGGGTAACTGGCCTGCACGGCATCAAGGAGATTTCCGAGCGGCGAAAGAAAGGCGGCCCTTGGGCCGCCTGTACCTCGTGTCAGTCTGTGCCGTACTTCGGCGAGCGTGGCCCGTAGAGGATCCCGCCATTCGGATAGGGTGTAAGCAGGCGTGCGCTGGTCATCCCGGCGATCGGGTAGCCGGCGTCATCCTGCACGCTGCTGATGATCTGGTTGATGGCCGCCGCCACCAGCATGCCGATCAGGCCGCCCTGGTTCTGCTTGCCTTCCTCGCTGGAGGCCGTGGCGCTGCCGGTCCACAAGGTGGCACCGGTCTTCAGGTCGACCAGTTTGGCGCTGGCGGTGACGATGGTCGCGCTGCTCAGCACCATGTAGCGGGTGCCGTAGTCGCTGACGGTCACGTACAGACCGGCGTCGGCGCCGAAGATCTCGTTCAGCTTGGCCGTGGGCAGCTGGTGGATATCGGCCGGCGTGGTTAGGCCGTTCTGGCGGAAGGTTTCATCCACCAGTGCCACCGGCATCACGTAGTAGCCGGCCTCGGCCAGCGGATAGGTGACCTGGGACAGCATGCTGTAGGTGGCCTTGACGTCGGGCGACTCGTTCAGCGGCGGCAGGATCAGGATCGACTTCGGTCGGCTCTGCTTGTAGGCCGAATAGTCGATGCTCTTGCGTTCGGCGCAGCCGGCGAACAGGGCCAGCACGCAGGCGCCGACGATCAGTTGGGTCAGGCGCTTGATCATTGCTTGGCTCCCTTGCTGGCGTTGCTCATCAGGAAGTCCATGTAGGCCGCCGACTCGGGGAACAGCGCTTTTTCGGTACGGAACTGCTGGATCATCTGGTCATCCTTGCCCAGGCTGGAGTACAGCAGGCCCAACTGCGCGTGGTAGCCCGGCGGCACGGCGCCGTTCTTGGCCTTGATCTTCTCCAGGTCGCGCTCCAGGGCTGTGACTTGCTCTTCCTTGGCGTCACCCTTGAGGTAGCCGTACACCTGGGGCTGGTAGCTTTCCCACTGGTACAGGGTCTTGGGCGAATTGCAGCCGGCCAGCAGGACGCTGCCCAGCAGCAGCCCGGCGACAGTGCGCCAGGCCGGGTAGGTGATGCTCATCGAACGGTCTTCCTTGTCGTGTTGTGCTTGTTATTGCGCTTGTGGTTTCCACTGGCCGCTTTCGACTGCGCCCACCAGCTTGTTGACGGCTTCGCGCATGGCCAGGTCGAGCACTTTGCCGTTGAGGGTCGAGTCGTAGCTGGCGGTGCCGCCGAAGCCGATGACTTCACGGTTGGACAGGGCATATTCACCGGCGCCCTGGCTCGAATAGACCACTTCGGAGGTGCTGATGTTGACGATATTCAGGGCGACCTTGGCGTAGGCGATCTGGGTCTTGCCGCGGCCGAGGATGCCGAACAGCTGGTGATCGCCGACTTCCTTGCGGCCGAACTCGGTGACGTCGCCGGTCACCACGAAGTCGGCGCCCTTCAGGCGCTGGGCCTGGCCCTTGATGGCCGCCTCCTGCTGGATCTCGCCCATGTTGTCGCGGTCCAGCACGTTGAAACGGTTGGTCTGCTGCAGGTGGGTGATCAGGATGGTCTTGGCCTGGCCGCCGAGGCGGTCGACGCCGTCGGAGAAGATGCCGCGCATATAGCTGGAGCGGTTGTCGAACTTGCCCACGGCGATCGGCGTGCGCACGCCACTGTAGGGGCGGTTGACGCTTTCGACCTGTTGCACGGCAACAGCGGTGGAGGTTTCGGTGGCACAGCCGGCGATGGACCCGACAGCCAGGGCGGCTGCCAGCACGAGTCCTTGTGATGCGTATTTCACGCGTGATCTCCAGGTAAATAGAAACTATTCGCAACGAACGAGCATACTGTCACGTTGTTTCGGCAGTCTACCGGGAATCTTTATGGTCAAACACAAAGGTTGATGGCTATAAGCCATCTATTTGCGTGGGCGGGGGTGAAAGCATCGCGGGGCAGGCCTGCTCCCTCCAGGGAGCGGGCCTGCCCCGCGATAGGATTACAGCGGGATCAGCGTGGCTTGCGGTTGGTGATCAGGGTGCCCACGCCGCTGTCGGTGAAGATCTCCAGCAGCACCGCATTCGGCACGCGGCCGTCGATGATGTGCGAGCTGTTGACGCCGCCCTGGACCGCGTCCAGCGCGCATTTGATCTTCGGCAGCATGCCGCCGTAGATGGTGCCGTCGGCAATCAGCTCGTTGACCTGCTCGGTGGTCAGCCCGGTGAGGACCTCGCCCTGCTTGTCCATCAGGCCGGCGATGTTGGTCAGCAGCATCAGCTTCTCGGCCTTCAATGCCTCGGCCACCTTGCCCGCCACCAGGTCGGCGTTGATGTTATAGGACTCGCCGTTGGCGCCCACGCCGATTGGTGCGATCACCGGAATGAAGTCGCCCTTGACCAGCATGTTCAGCAGGTCGGTGTTGACGCTCACGACCTCGCCGACATGGCCGATGTCGATGATTTCCGGGGTAGTCATTTCCGGCGTCTGGCGGGTGACGGTCAGCTTCTTGGCGCGGATCAGTTCCGCGTCCTTGCCGGTCAGGCCGATGGCGCTGCCACCGTGGCGGTTGATCAGGTTGACGATGTCCTTGTTCACCTGGCCGCCCAGGACCATCTCCACCACATCCATGGTCGCCGCGTCGGTGACGCGCATGCCATCGATGAAGTGGCTGTCGATCGACAGGCGCTTGAGCAGGTCGCCGATCTGCGGCCCGCCACCGTGCACCACCACCGGGTTGATGCCCACGGCCTTCATCAGCACGATGTCACGGGCGAAGCCGGTCTTGAGCTCCTCGCTTTCCATCGCGTTGCCGCCGTACTTGATCACCAGGGTCTTGCCGACGAAGCGGCGGATGTAAGGCAGTGCTTCGGACAAAACCTCGGCTACATGGGAAGCGGCATCGCGATCGAGGGTCATGCAGGGCTCCAGGTAAGGAACGTAAAGTCGTCAGAACGGCAGTTGCAGGCCGGGTTGGACCCGCAGCAACTGCGTGCGGAATACAGCCTTGATTCGGTCGAGCTCTGCCGCGCTGTCGGCCTCGAAGCGCAGCACCAGCACCGGCGTGGTGTTGGAGGCGCGGACCAGGCCCCAGCCGTGGGGATAGTCGACCCGCACACCGTCGATGGTGGTCAGGTTGGCTTCGCCCCAGTCGGCGTCGCGTTGCAGTGCATCAATGATGCTGAATTTACCCTCGTCGGTCACATCAATGTTGATTTCCGGCGTGGAAATATCATTGGGGAACGCGGCGAACAGGCTTTCGGCGTCCTGCCCGGCCTTGCTGAGAATCTCCAGCAGGCGCGCGGCGCTGTAGATGCCGTCGTCGAAACCGTACCAGCGTTCCTTGATGAAGATGTGTCCGCTCATCTCGCCGGCCAGCAGCGAGCCGGTCTGTTTCATCTTCTTCTTGATCAGCGAGTGGCCGGTCTTCCACATCAGCGCACGGCCACCGTGCTGCTCGATCAGCGGGGTCAGGCGGCGGGTGCATTTGACGTCGAAGATGATCTCGGCGCCCGGGTTGCGCGACAGCACGTCCTGGGCGAACAGCATCAGCAGGCGGTCGGGGTAGACGATGCTGCCGGTGTTGGTCACCACGCCGACGCGGTCGCCGTCACCGTCGAAGGCCAGGCCGATGTCGGCACCGGTTTCCTTGACCTTGGCGATCAGGTCTTCCAGGTTCTCGGGCTTGCCCGGGTCAGGGTGGTGGTTGGGGAAGTGGCCGTCGACCTCGCAGAACAGCGGGATGACATCGCAGCCCAGGGCCTCGATCAGTTGCGGGGCGACTACGCCGGCGGCACCGTTGCCGCAGTCGACCACCACTTTCAGGCGCTTGGCCAGCTTCACGTCGGCGGTGATCTGCTGGAAGTAGCGGTCGAGGATCTCGACCTTTTCCACACGGCCTTCGCCGCGGGTCAGGTCGTTGGTCTTCAGGCGCGTCAGCAAGGCCTGGATCTGTTCGTTGGCCAGGGTGTCGCCGGCGATGACGATCTTGAAACCGTTGTAGTCCGACGGGTTGTGACTGCCGGTGAGCATCACCCCCGACTTGCCGGCCAGCACGTTGGCGGCGAAGTACAGCGCTGGGGTCGGCACCAGGCCGACATCGCTGACCTGGCAACCGGCGTCAGCCAGGCCCTTGATCAGTTGCTCGACCAGCATCGGGCCGGACAGGCGGCCATCACGGCCGACCGAAATCTGTGGCTCGCCCTGGGCGAGGGTCTGGGCGCCGATGGCGCGACCGATCCAGTAGGCGGTCTCGGCATGCAAGGTCTTGCCGACCACGCCCCGGATGTCATAGGCGCGGAAGATGCTGTCGGGCAGTGCGGGGACCAGCTGGGCCATGTCGTTCATCTCTGGGGACTCCATAAGTCAAAGGCTTCTGGGCAAGCGCAAACTGAACGCTTGGACGGCGGTTTCGCCAGAGAGTTCGCCATCCATGGCCCGAGCGGTCTGCTGTCGGCTCAGCGGGTGCCGGAGTGGCCGAAGCCGCCGGTACCGCGCTGGGTCTCGTCGAACTGCTCGACGATGTCGAAGTGCGCCTGCACCACCGGCACCAGGATCAGCTGGGCGATGCGTTCGCCGACGGTGAGGGTGAACGGCGTGTTGCCGCGGTTCCAGCAGGAGACCATCAGCTCGCCCTGGTAGTCCGAGTCGATCAGGCCGACCAGGTTGCCCAGCACGATGCCGTGCTTATGGCCCAGGCCCGAGCGTGGCAGGATCATGGCCGCCAGGCCCGGGTCGCCGATGTACACCGACAGGCCGGTGGGGATCAGCAGGGTCTGGCCCGGCTCGAGGACGGTGTCCTCCTTGAGCAGGGCGCGCAGGTCCAGGCCGGCGGAGCCGGGGGTGGCGTACTGCGGCAGGGGAAATTCGGTGCCCAGGCGTGGGTCGAGGATCTTGGCTTGAAGAGCGTGCATGTAACTTATTGAACCTGGTTGAGCCGTTCGGCGATGAAGGCAACCAGCTGGCGGGCGATCTTGCCCTTGCTGGTCTGCGCGAAGAGGGTCTGGTGCTGCTGGCGGTCGATCACGGTCAGCGCGTTCTCCTCGCTGTTGAAGCCGATGCTGGGGTTGGCCACATCATTGGCGACAATCAGGTCGAGGTTCTTGTCCTTGAGCTTGCGCGTGGCGTAGTCGAGCAGGTGCTCGGTCTCGGCGGCGAAGCCCACGCTGAACGGGCGATCAGGCCGGCCGGCAATGGTCGCAAGGATATCGGGATTGCGCACCATCTGCAGCAGCATGCCGTCGCCCGTGGTGGGATCCTTCTTGAGCTTCTGTGGGGCGACGACTTCCGGACGGTAGTCCGCGACCGCAGCCGAGGCGATGAACAGGTCGCAGGGCATGGCCGCCTCGCAGGCCGCGAGCATGTCCCGCGCGCTCACCACGTCGATGCGGGTGACCCGGTCGGGCGTCTGCAGGTGTACGGGGCCGGTGACGAGGGTCACCCGGGCCCCGGCTTCGGCGGCGGCCTCGGCCAGGGCGAAGCCCATCTTCCCTGAACTATGATTGGTGATGTAGCGCACCGGGTCGATGTTCTCTTGCGTCGGTCCAGCGGTGATCAGCACGTGCTTGCCGGTCAGGGCCTGGCGCTTGAAGCTCTCGGCGGCGCACCAGGCCAGGTCCGTGGCCTCAAGCATGCGGCCCAGGCCGACGTCGCCACAGGCCTGGCTGCCGGAGGCCGGGCCGAACACCTGGATGCCGCGACTTTTGAGCAGCTCGAGGTTGGCCTGCGTGGCCGGGTCGCGCCACATGGCCTGGTTCATCGCCGGTGCGACGGCCACGGTTGCATCGGTGGCCAGCACCAGGGTGGTCAGCAGGTCGTCGGCCATGCCCTGGGCCATGCGCGCCATCAGGTCGGCGGTGGCCGGGGCGATCAGCACCAGGTCGGCCCACTTGGCCAGCTCGATATGGCCCATGGCCGCTTCGGCGGCGGGGTCGAGCAGGTCCATGTGCACCGGGTGGCCTGACAGTGCTTGCAGCGTGAGCGGGGTGATGAACTCGGCGCCACCACGGGTCATGACCACGCGCACCTGCGCGCCGTGTTCCAGGAGTCGGCGAATCAGCTCGGCGCTCTTGTAGGCGGCGATGCCGCCACCCACGCCGAGAACGATGCGCTTGCGATACAACCGCTGCATAGGCCTTGCCTTATTCCAGTGAAAGCGGGCGGCGACGATAGCTGCCTGCGGCAGATCGTCGCATTTTCGAAGCGAACTAGATTAACACAGCGCCCAAATGGGCCGTAGTGGCAGGCGAGGAGGGGAAATGAACATCAGGGAGTGGCCGGCTGAGGAACGGCCGAGGGAAAAACTGTTGCAGCGTGGGGCGTCGATCCTTTCGGACGCGGAATTGCTGGCCGTGCTGCTGGGCTCGGGGGTTGCCGGGCGCAATGTGCTCGACCTCGCCCGTGGCCTGCTGGCGAAGTTCGGCGGGCTCAGGCAGCTCCTCGAGGCGGAACGAGCCAAGGTGCTGCGTGAGCCAGGCCTGGGACCGGTTAAGTATGCACAATTGCAGGCATTGCTTGAGATCGGCAGGCGCTATTTGGACGAACACATCGAGCGTGCGTCGGCCCTGGAGAGCCCGGCGTCGGTGAGGCGTTATCTGAAATCCATGCTGCGGCACGAGTCCAGCGAGGTGTTTGGCTGCCTGTTCCTGGACACCAAGCACCGACCGCTGGCGTTCGAGATACTGTTCCGCGGCACTATCGACCGCGCGAGCATCTATCCACGCGAGGTCGTGCGCCGGTCCTTGCTGCACAACGCGGCGGCGTTGATCCTCTGCCACAACCATCCGTCGGGCAATTGCGAGCCAAGCCAGGATGACGTGCATCTGACGCTGATGCTCAAGCGCTCGCTGGCGCTGATCGATGTGCGGGTGACGGATCATGTCATCGTCGGCGATGGTGAACCGTTTTCGATGCTTGAACATGGGTGGTTGGGGGGCTGATCCTCATGGGGCAAGCCCGCTCTCACGATGTGTGCGTGGGAGCGGCAGTGCGACTTGCCCTGTGATTAGGCCTCAACGGTCGACGGAGACCTTGCTGAAGTCCTGCCGCCCGAACGGGCTTACCTGATAACCCTCGACCCCTTTGTGGAGCAGTGCGGCCGCCGTGGGATGCGCCAGCGGCAGCCACAGCGCCTGCTGCTGGATCAGCGTCTGCGCCTGCTGGTACAGGCGGCTGCGCACGCTCTGGTCGTTGGTGGTGCGCCCGGCATTGATCAACTGGTCCAGGCGGCTGTCGCAGAAGCGCGCGAAGTTGGTCCCGGACTTGACCGCCGCGCAGGCAAACTGCGGGCTGAGGAAGTTGTCCGGGTCGCCGTTGTCGCCGGCCCAGCCCATGAACAGCAGGTCGTGTTCGCCGGCCTTGGCGCGGCGGATCAACTCGCCCCATTCGATGGTGCGGATCTCGGCCTTGATGCCGACCTTGGCCAGGTCCGCCTGGAGCATCTGTGCGCCGAGGCTGGGGTTGGGGTTGAGCAGGCTGCCTGCCGGGCGGGTCCAGATCGTGGTCTCGAAGCCCTTGGCCAGGCCGGCCTTGGCCAGCAGCGCCTTGGCCTTCTTCTGGTCCATGGCATAGCCGGGCAGGTCCTTGGCGTAGCTCCAGGTATTTGGCGGGTAGGGGCCGTTGGCGGCGGTGGCGGTGTCTTCGAACACCGCTTTCAGGTAGGCGGGCTTGTCGAAGGCCAGATTGATCGCCTGGCGCACCTCGGGCTTGTCCAGCGGCGGGTGCTGGCTGTTGATGGCGACGAAGGCGGTCATGAACGCCGGGGTGGTCGCCACCTTCAGGTTGCCGTCCTTGCCGGCTTCGGCAATGTCCAGTGGTTTGGGCGACAGGGCCACCTGGCACTCGCCGCGCTTGAGCTTCTGCAGGCGCACGTTGGCGTCCGGAGTGATGGCGTAGATCAGCGGATCGACGGACGGCTTGCCGGCGAAGTAGTCGGGGTTGGCGCGGTAGCGCACCACGGCGTCCTTCTGGAAGCGTTGGAAGACAAACGGCCCGGTACCCACCGGCTGGCTGTTGAGCTTGTCCGGTGTGCCGGCCTTGAGCAGCTTGTCGGCGTACTCGGCCGAATAGATCGAGGCGAAGCCCATGCTCAGGGTGGCCAGGAAGGTGGCGTCGGCGTGGGTCAGGGTGAAGCGCACGGTTTGCGGGTCGGGTGCGTCGATCGCCTTGATCAGGCTCCCCAGCTGCAGCGACTGGGCATGCGGGTAGCCGCCCGGGGCGGTCTTGTGCCAGGCGTGGGCCGGATAGAGCATGCGCTGGAAGCTGAACAGCACGTCGTCGGCGTCCAGGTCGCGGCTCGGCTTGAAGAACGGCGTGGTGTGGAACCGCACGCCCTGGCGCAGCTTGAAGTCGTAGATCAGGCCATCGGCTGACACCGTCCAGCTTTCGGCCAGGCTCGGCACCACCTTGCCGAGGCCGGCATCGAACTCGACCAGACGGTTCATCAGCACATCGGCCGAAGCATTGGTGGTGGTCAGCGAGTTGTACTGCACCACGTCGAAGCCCTCCGGGCTGGCTTCGGTGCACACCGACAACGGCGCTGCCTGGGCCAGGCCGGCGGCGCACAGGGTGGTGAACAGGAGGGAAAGGGCGGCGGCACGCATGGTGACTCCTTGGCTGGTCGGTGGCCCATCTGCCGGTGCAGTCTGGAAAATTCAGGAAATGTCCTACCCTAGTGCGGACATGGGCAAATGACCACACCCTTTCGCATTAATTCGGCGACGGGCGGTCGACAGCTTCCCGCCCCAGTCGTTATGCTGCCCGGGCGCGCTCGGCCTGACCGGAATACTCATCTTCTGTTGTTGTGGCAGAGTCTTTCTGGTATAAAGCAGCGCTCTTTTCTAGGGGCTCGGCCTGTCGCGTCAGCGAATACGGTTGATAAGACCTCCAGAATCACGGCGCCTGGCGCCAAAGACTGAGAGATTAAGCGGCCAACCCATGCCGGGTTGGGCATGTGGTTTTAGAGGGCTGAGTCATGTCGAGAGTCTGTCAAGTTACTGGTAAGGGTCCAGTAACCGGGAACAACATTTCCCACGCAAACAACAAAACCCGTCGTCGTTTCCTGCCGAACCTGCAGCACCACCGTTTCTGGGTTGAGTCCGAGAAGCGTTTCGTGCGTCTGCGCGTATCCGCCAAAGGCATGCGCGTCATTGACAAGCGTGGTATCGACGTAGTGCTGGCCGAGCTGCGCGCTCGCGGCGAAAAGTTCTAAGGAGAACGTCATGCGTGAATTGATCCGTCTGGTTTCGAGTGCCGGCACCGGCCACTTCTACACCACCGACAAGAACAAGCGCACCACCCCGGACAAGATCGAGATCAAGAAATACGATCCGGTCGTCCGCAAGCACGTGGTGTACAAGGAAGCCAAGATCAAGTAATTGATCTGCGACCTGAAAAACCCGCTACCGTAAGGTGGCGGGTTTTTTTATGCCTGTTTGAAAGCGGCTTGCCCCGCGATCGGGCTTACTTCTGCTCGAACAGCACATAGATCTTGCGGCACGGCTCCAGCACTTCCCAGGTGCCCTTGAAGCCGGCCGGGATAACGAACCGATCACCGGTACGCAGGGTCTTGGCGTTGCCTTCCTGGTCGCGCAGCACCGAAACACCCTGGACGATTTCGCAGTACTCGTGTTCGGTGTAGTTCACTGTCCACTGGCCCACCTCGCCTTCCCAGACCCCGGCGGCGAACTGGCCGCAAGGGCTGGAATAATGGTTGTAGACAGCCTGGTCAGGCTCGCCCTTAAGGATTTTCTCCGCCGCCGGGCGGTAGCGTTCGGCCTCGGTGAGAACTTGGGCGAAGTCGACGATACTGGCGATGCTCATGGTTGTTACCCTGTTGTTGTTTAATAAAATGCACATCAGTAGGCTTTTAGGCCATTCGTGTCAAATATATTGATAGTTTGTCCGCCCTGGTTTAGGGTGTCGGATGCCGGTGTGCGTTCGTCGCCCGGCCAGAATTTCTGACAGCGCCCGTGAGTCCTCAGTGCGGCGTTGCACCTTAACAAGAGAGGAGTTTCCTATGACCACCCTGACTCGTGCGGACTGGGAACAGCGTGCCCAGCAACTGAAGATCGAAGGCCGAGCCTTCATCAACGGCGAATACACCGATGCCGCCTCCGGTGAAACCTTCGACTGCCTGAGCCCGGTGGACGGACGCTTCCTGGCCAAGGTCGCCAGCTGCGACCTGGCCGACGCCAACCGCGCTGTCGACAACGCCCGCGCCGTGTTCGAATCCGGTGTCTGGTCGCGCCTGGCCCCGGCCAAGCGCAAGGCCAAGCTGATCCGCTTCGCCGACCTGCTGCGCAAGCACGTCGAGGAGTTGGCCCTGCTCGAAACCCTCGACATGGGCAAGCCGATCAGTGACTCCTCCTCCATCGACATTCCGGGCGCGGCCCAGGCCATCCACTGGACTGCCGAAGCCATCGACAAAGTCTACGACGAAGTCGCCCCGACCCCGCATGATCAATTGGGCTTGGTGACCCGTGAGCCAGTGGGTGTGGTCGGTGCCATCGTGCCGTGGAACTTCCCGCTGCTGATGGCCTGCTGGAAGCTGGGCCCGGCCCTGGCCACCGGTAACTCCATCGTCCTGAAACCATCGGAAAAGTCGCCGCTGACCGCCATTCGCATCGCCCAGCTGGCCATCGAGGCCGGTATCCCGGCGGGCGTGCTGAACGTGCTGCCAGGCTACGGCCACACCGTGGGCAAGGCCCTGGCCCTGCACATGGACGTGGACACCCTGGTGTTCACCGGCTCCACCAAGATCGCCAAGCAGCTGATGGTCTACGCGGGCGAGTCGAACATGAAGCGCGTCTGGCTGGAAGCCGGCGGCAAGAGCCCGAACATCGTCTTCGCCGACGCCCCTGACCTGCAGGCTGCTGCCGAGGCCGCCGCCAGCGCCATCGCCTTCAACCAGGGCGAAGTCTGCACCGCGGGTTCGCGCCTGCTGGTCGAGCGTTCGATCAAGGACAAGTTCCTGCCCATGGTGGTCGAGGCCCTCAAGGCCTGGAAGCCGGGCAACCCGCTGGACCCGGCGACCACCGTCGGCGCGCTGGTCGATACCCAGCAGATGAACACCGTGCTGTCGTACATCGATGCCGGTCATCAGGATGGCGCCAAGCTGCTGGCCGGTGGCAAGCGCATCCTCGAAGAGACCGGTGGCACCTATGTCGAGCCGACCATCTTCGACGGCGTGACCAACGCCATGAAGATCGCCAAGGAAGAGATCTTCGGCCCGGTGCTGTCGGTGATCACCTTCGACACCGCCGAGGAAGCCATCGCCATTGCCAACGACACGCCGTATGGCCTGGCCGCCGGCATCTGGACCGCGGACATCTCCAAGGCCCACAAGACCGCCCGCGCCGTGCGCGCCGGCAGCGTCTGGGTCAATCAGTACGACGGCGGCGACATGACCGCGCCGTTCGGCGGCTTCAAGCAGTCGGGCAACGGCCGTGACAAGTCGCTGCACGCGTTGGAGAAATACACCGAGTTGAAGGCGACCTGGATCAAGCTGTAATCCAGTAACGTCTCATCGTGGGGCTCGTGGGGGCGGGCTTGCCCCGCGATGAGCCGCAGACAGCCGGGCCGGTTCACGCCGTCCCGGCTTTGTCGTCTCTGTCATATACGATTTGCGCTCAAAGGAGGCTGTGATGCGTTGGGGAACCTACTTTGCCGTCCTGGCGTCGGTGCTCAGTGTCGGGCTCGCCCTCGGCGTGAGCATGCCGCTGGTGTCCTTGCGCCTGGAGGGCTGGGGCTACGGCGGGTTCGCCATCGGTGTGATGGCAGCGATGCCGGCGCTGGGCGTGCTGGTGGGGGCCGCGGTGGCCAGCCGCCTGGCCGGCTGGCTCGGTGTGCCTGCAGCGATGCGCCTGTGCTTGTGGGGCGGCGCGGCGTCCATTGCCCTGGTCGCGCTGCTGCCCAGCTACCCCTTGTGGCTGCTGCTGCGCCTGATGATCGGCATGTCGCTGACCGTGGTGTTCATCCTCGGCGAAAGCTGGATCAACCAACTGGTGGTCGAGCAATGGCGCGGACGGCTGGTGGCGCTGTATGGCAGCAGCTATGCCCTGAGCCAGCTGGCCGGGCCGCTGGTGCTGGGTTTCCTCGGCTCGGACGACGACTTCGGTTTCTGGGCAGCGACCGGCCTGCTGCTGGTTGCGCCTTTGATTTTGCTGGGTCGGGGAGGGGCGCCAACCACCGAGGCGTGCAGCGTGACCTTCAGTGACCTGTTCGGCTTCTGCCGACGATTGCCGGTGATCGCCTGGGCCATCGCGCTGTTCGCGGCGTTCGAGGCGATGATCCTGACGCTGCTGCCGGTGTACTGCCTGCAGCAAGGGTTCACCACGGAGGTGGCGTTGTTCATGGTCAGCACCGTGGTGGTGGGCGACGCGGTGCTGCAATTGCCGATTGGCGCTCTGGCCGATCGCATGTCGCGGCGCACGCTGTTCAGTGGCTGCGCGCTGGCCTTGCTGGTTTCCAGCTTGGCGATCCCCTTGCTGTTGCACACACCGGTCATCTGGCCGCTGTGGGTGTTGTTCGGTGCCAGTGCGGGAGGCTTGTTCACCCTGTCGCTGGTGCTCATCGGCGAGCGCTACCGGGATGACGAACTGGTGCGGGCCAACGCCCATGTGGCGCAGCTGTGGGGCATTGGTTGCCTGCTCGGGCCGTTGCTGGCCGGGGCGGGGAGCCAGTGGATCAGTGGACACGCGCTGCCGTTGCTGATGGCGGTGGGGGCGGCGGGGTTGGTGGTGCTGACCCGGCGGCGGGATGCCTTCGAGCCGGCGTCGGCCTGACCGATAGCAATTGCGGGGCAAGCCCGCTCCCACGACCGGCGTGGGAGCGGGCTTGCCCCGCAATGCGTTCTACAACATCTTCTCCAGTCCGACCGCCTTGCTGATCCAGGCATTGAAGCGTCGCCATATCCCCCCGGGCTCGGTCACCAGCATATGCCCCTGGCCATTGTCCTCGGTCGCCCAGGCCAGTTTCCCGTCCACCAGCTTCACCTCGTAGCTCAGCGCGGGCGCCATGCCCTGCACGGCCAGATCGCGGGTGTATTCGGCCAGCTCCGGGCTGTCCACCAGCACCCCGACTTCGGTGTTCCACAGCACCGAGCGTGGGTCGAAGTTGAACGAACCGATGAAGGTCTTGCGGCGGTCGAACACCATGGCCTTGCTGTGCAGGCTGGAATCGGAGCTGCCATGCAAGCCCAGGCGCGGCCGTGGGGCGCCGGGCTGGCGGCGCAGCTCGTACAGTTGCACGCCATGTTCGAGCAGGGCGCGACGGTAGGGCGCGTAGCCACCGTGCACGGCCGGTACGTCGGTGGCTTCAAGGGAGTTGGTCAGCAGCTTGACCGAGGTGCCGGCGTCGGCGCGGCTGGTCAGGTACAGCAGCCCCGGTTCGCCGGGCACGAAATAGGCCGAGACCAGGATCAGCTCCTTGTGCACGCCGTTCAGCTCCGGGGCCAGCTGCCGGCTCATCAGCAATCGGGGATCTGGTTCGTTGTCCGCAAGCACCTTGCTCGGTGCATCCCACAAGGCCTGGCTGTGGGCCCAGATCAGTTCGTTGCGCCACACGTCCAGGCGCGGCTGCGACTGATAGGCCATCAGGCGGTCGTACAGTGCCTTGCGCTTGATTCGTGCCTCGGCCAGCGATACTTCCAGGCGCTGGCGGCTGGCGAACAGGTCGTCGGCATCAGGCTGGCGCCAGAGGAAATCGCCGATGGGGCGGCTCAGGGCGCTGTTCCAGTACTGGTCAAAGCTGTGGCCGAGCTGCTCGGCCACCGGGCCCACGCCCAGCAGGTCGATGTCGGTGAAGTTGAGGTTGGGCTCGGCGTCGAAGTACTCGTCGCCCAGGTTACGACCGCCGACGATGGCCATGCTGTTGTCCACCAGGAACAGCTTGTTGTGCATCCGCCGGTGCTGGCGCGACAGGTTGAACAGCCGCCCCACGGCGCGGGTAGCCCCAGTGCTGCGGCCCAGGTGCAATGGGTTGAACACGCGGATGTGAATGTTCGGATGGGCGGCGAGGGTACCCATCAGGTTGTCCAGGCCGTCGCTGGTGGTGTCGTCCAGCAGTATGCGCACGCGCACGCCGCGGTCGGCGGCGCGCAGCAGTTCGTGGACCAGGGCGCGGGTGCTGAGGCCGTCGTGGACGATGTAGTACTGCAGGTCGATGCTTGTCCGGGCGTTGCGGATCAGTTCGGCGCGGGCGCGGAACGCTTCGTTGCTGTTGGGCAGCAGGCGAAAGCCCGAACGCCCCTCGTAGGGGGCGGCCTGGCGCTGTACCGAGCGGCCGAACGCCGAATCGCCGGCCGGCAGGGCCTGGCTGACTTCACGGGGCGTACCGACGCTGGCACAGCCCGTCAGGCCGAGCTGCAGCACCAACAGCAGAGGCAAAGCTCGCTGGAGTCTCAAGGGTGGATCGTCCTGTGCAGCAAGGGCTTATGGGGTTGGACAATGCCAGGCGGCGCAACGTTACCCGTCGCCGTGCTCGGCCTCCAGTAGACGAAGGGCGGTTTCACCGACCTTGCGCACGGCGGCTTCAATCTGCGCCGTGGGTCGGGCGGCGAAGTTCATGCGCAGGCAGTTCCGGTACTTGCCCGAGGCCGAGAAGATGCTGCCTACGGCAATCTGCACACCCTGCTCCAGTAAAGCGCGGTTCAGGCGCAGCGTATCGAAACTTTCCGGCAATTCAACCCACAGCATGAAGCCACCTTGCGGGCGGCTGGCGCGGGTGCCCGGGGGAAAGTAGCGGGTCACCCAGTCGCACATCTGGTCGCGGCCGCGCTGGTACTGGCTGCGCATGCGTCGCAGGTGTGGCTGGTAGTGGCCTTCGGCGATGAAGTCGGCAATCGCCAGCTGCGGCTGGCAGGCGGTGCTGCCGGTGCTGATGTACTTCATGTGCAGCACCCGCTCCAGGTAGCGCCCGGGGGCTACCCAGCCGACCCGCAGGCCCGGGGCCAGGGTCTTGGAGAACGAACTGCAGAGCAGCACGCGGCCATCGTCGTCGAACGACTTGATCGTGCGCGGGCGTGGGTAGGTGTACGCCAGATCGCCATACACATCGTCTTCGAGGATCGCCACGTCATAGCGCTGGGCGAGGGTCAGCAGGGCCTTCTTGCGCGCTTCGGGCATGATGTAGCCCATCGGGTTGTTGCAGCTGGGGGTGATCTGGATGAGCTTGATCGGCCACTGTTCAAGGGCCAGTTCCAGGGCCTCCAGGCTGATGCCGGTGATTGGGTCGGTGGGGATCTCCAGGGCTTTCATGCCTAGGCCCTTCAACGTCTGCATGGCGCCGTGGAAGCTGGGCGAATCGACCGCGACGATGTCGCCGGGCTGGCACACCGCGCGAATGCTGCACGACAGTGCTTCGTGGCAGCCGGTGGTCACCACCAGGTCGGCCGGGCCCAGGCGGCAGCCGGAGTCGAGCATCAGGCGGGCGATCTGCTCGCGCAGCTGGGCGTTGCCGTGGATGTTGTCGTAGTACAGGCCGGGCATGTCCATGCGCCGGCTGATCTGCGCCAGGCTGCGCAGCAGTGGCTTGAGCGTGGGACTGTCGACGTCGGGCATGCCGCGACCGAGCTGGATCACGTCCGGGCGCGGGGTGGCGCGGACCAGCTCCAACACCTGTTCCCACTGGGAGATATCCACAGGCCGCTGGGCGGGGCGGCTGATGTCGGGCAGGGCGGGGAGCTGGCGATCCTCGGCGACGAAATAGCCGGACTTGGGCCGAGGCGATACCAGGCCGTTGTCCTCCAGCAGGCGGTAGGCCTGCTGTACGGTGCTCAGGCTGACCCCGTGCTCGACGCTCAGGGCGCGCACCGAGGGCAGGCGTTGGCCAGGGCGGTAGAGGCCTTGCTCGATACGCGAGCCGAGCAGTTCGGCGAGGTTGAGGTAGAGCGTCACGGCATACTCCTACGCGTTTGCGGGTCGATGACCGATACAGATTGTTGGAAAATACTTCATTCAACTGACTTCTCGCCAATTCTGTATGGGAATAATAAGCCACCGTTGAGTCTGTATTGTCGAGGGCACGAGGGTGCATGCTTTCCCCACGGTATCAACTGATGGGAGAACGCAGTGATGGGTGGCTTGAGCGATGTGCGCTTGCAACTGTTGCCTGGTGAACTCGAGGCCGGGCAGCGGCCCAAGGTCTTCAATGCGCCGGCCGGCCTGAGTCGTTGGGGCCTGATGCTGCATCGCTGGCGGACCCGCAGGGCGCTGCTGCAGTTGGATGATCGGCAGTTGCGCGATATCGGGCTGACCTGGGAGCAGGCGAGACGGGAAGGGCGCAAGCCCTTCTGGAAGGACTGAGCCGGATTGCTGATTACTGTTGAAATCGCTGGAGCCGCTTTGCGGCCCCAGCGCGACACAAGGCCGTTCCCACGGAGGGCCTGGTTCAGGCCGGTATCAGACCAGCTCCTTGAGCCGGTACCAGAGCATCCCCAGCGCCAGCAGCGGCGAGCGTAGCAGCTGGCCGCCGGGGAACGTGGTGTGCGGCACCTTGGCGAACAGATCGAAACGACCACCCTGCTGGCCGCTAATGGCCTCGCCGAGCAAGCGTCCGGCCAGGTGGGTGGCGTTGACCCCATGGCCGGAATAGGCCTGGGCGTAGTAGACGTTGGGCTGGCTGGCCAGACGGCCGATCTGTGGCAGGCGGTTGGCGCCGATGCCGATCATGCCGCCCCACTGGTAGTCGATGCGCACATCGGCCAACTGTGGGAACACCTTGAGCATCTTCGGCCGCATGTAGGCGGCGATGTCCTGCGGGTCGCGTCCGGAGTAGTGGCAGGCGCCGCCGAACAGCAGGCGCTGGTCGGCGGACAGGCGGTAGTAGTCCAGTGCCACGCGCTGGTCGCACACCGCCATGTTCTGCGGCAGCAACTGGCGGGCGCGTTCTTCACCCAAGGGTTCGGTGGCGATGATGTAGCTGCCGGCGGGTAGCACCTTGCCGCCCAGCTCGCGGTTGAGGTCGTTGTGGTAGGCGTTGCAGCACAGCACCAGGGTCTTGGCGCGCACCCGGCCCTGGGCGGTGTGTACCTTCACCTCGGGGCCATAGTCGATGCGTGTGACTTCAGACTGCTCGTACAGGCCGACACCCAGGCGGCTGGCCACTGCGGCTTCGCCGAGTGCCAGGTTGAGCGGGTGCAGGTGGCCCGAACCCATGTCGACCAGGCCGCCGACATAGCGGCCCGAACCCACCACCGAGTGCATGTCGCCGGGCTGTACCAGTCGCAGTTCGTGGCGATAGCCCAGGTTGCGCAGCTCCTCGGCGTCTTCGGCGAAGCCCTCCAGTTCGGCGGGCTTGTTGGCCAGGTCGCAGTAGCCCCAGGTCAAATCGCAGTCGATGCCATGGTGCTCGACGCGGTCGCGGACGATCTCCACGGCCTCCAGGCCCATGAGCTTCATGCTGCGAACCCCTTCTTCACCGATCACCGGGAGAAACTGCTCCAGGCCGTGGCCGACGCCGCGGATAAGCTGGCCGCCGTTGCGGCCGCTGGCGCCCCAGCCGAGCTTGCGTGCCTCCAGGAGGATCACCGACAAGCCGCGCTCGGCCAGTTCGATGGCGGTGTTCAGGCCTGAATAGCCACCGCCGACGATGCACACGTCGGCGCTGTGTTCGCCTTGCAGGAACGGATGGTCAGGGTGGGGCGCGCTGCTGGCGGCGTAGTAGGAGGCGGCGTGCTGCGCGCTGTGGACCATGGGGCGATTCCTGGGTTGAGACGAAAGGGGGAGGATAGGCAACTGCCCAATCGCGGGGCAAGTCGCATCGGCGCACCGCGACTGGGCTTATAATTCAACCTCATTCATCGCACTGTCCTTGGTCATGTCCTGCAACCGCCACAAGATCCACTTCCTGCGCGAACTCATTCCCTCGTTCGAGTGCGAGTCCGGCTGCCATGACTGCTGCGGCCCGGTCACCACGTCCGCCGAGGAAATGGCCCGTCTGCCGCGCAAGACCCAGGCCGAGCAGGACGCCGCCCTGGAGCGGCTGGACTGCGTGCACCTGGGCCCGAACGGCTGTACGGTCTATGCAGAGCGCCCGATGATCTGCCGCCTGTTCGGTACCACCCCGCGCCTGGCCTGCCCCCGTGGCCGAGGACCGGCGCAACCCATCGAGCCTGCGGCCGAGCAACTGGTCCATCAGTTCATCGCCACGACCCGTCAGGTGCTGGTCTGAGACCTCAGTCCGGGATCGGCAGGCACAGGCTCTCTTTCACCTCTTCCATCACGATGTAACTCTTCGACTCGCGCACATGGGGCAGTTTGAGCAGGATGTCGCCGAGCAGCTTGCGGTACGAGGCCATCTCCGAGATCCGCGCCTTCACCAGGTAGTCGAAGTCGCCCGACACCAGGTGGCACTCCAGCACGTGCGGCAGCTTGAGCACGGCGCGGCGGAATTCCTCGAAGGTGTCGCCGGACTTATAGTCCAGGCTGATCTCGACGAATACCAGCAGGCTGCCCTTCAGGTGCTGCGGATTGAGCCGGGCGTTGTAGCCCATGATGATCCCCTCGCGCTCCAGGCGCCGCACGCGTTCGGTGCAGGGGGTGGTGGACAGTCCGACCTTTTCGCCCAGTTCTGTGAAGGAAATACGCCCGTCATTCTGCAGGATCCGCAGGATGTTGCGGTCGATCTTGTCCAGTTCACGTTTGCTCTGGTGCTGGGTTCTCATAGGGGATGCCCCTCCGTGAAAGGCGATTTTGCCGAGAATTCTCGCCAAATATAGCTGCTTATATAGTGAATAGCACTGGTCGGAGATTCATATACTGCGCGCATCCATGCCATTTCAACAAAAGACTGCGGCGAGCCGCGTGCGAGGGATACAACAATGCGAGTTCTGGTACTTGGTAGCGGTGTGATCGGTACCGCCAGTGCCTACTATCTGGCCCGGCAAGGTTTCGAGGTCACGGTGGTCGATCGCCAGCCGGCGGTGGCCATGGAAACCAGTTTCGCCAACGCAGGCCAGATCTCGCCCGGCTATGCCTCGCCCTGGGCCGCCCCGGGCGTGCCGCTCAAGGCCATCAAGTGGCTGCTGGAGCGCCACGCGCCCCTGGCCATCAAGCTGACCGGCGACGTCGACCAGTACCTGTGGATGGCGCAGATGCTGCGCAACTGCACCGCCAGCCGCTACGCGGTGAACAAGGAGCGCATGGTGCGCCTGTCCGAGTACAGCCGCGACTGCCTCGACGAGCTGCGCGCTGAGACCGGCATCGCCTACGAAAACCGCAGCCTGGGCACCACCCAGCTGTTCCGCACCCAGGCCCAGGTGGACGCCGCGGCCAAGGATATCGCCGTACTGGAACAGTCCGGCGTTCCCTACGAGCTGCTCGACCGCGACGGCATCGCCCGTGTCGAGCCGGCCCTGGCCGGGGTGAAGGACATCCTCGCCGGTGCCCTGCGCCTGCCCAACGACCAGACCGGCGATTGCCAGCTGTTCACCACCAAGCTCGCCGAAATGGCCATCAAGCTGGGCGTCGAGTTCCGTTTTGGTCAGGATATCCAACGCCTGGACTTCGCCGGTGACCGCATCAACGGCGTATGGATCGACGGCAAGCTGGAAACCGCCGACCGCTACGTGCTGGCCCTGGGCAGCTATTCGCCGCAACTGCTCAAACCACTGGGCATCAAGGCCCCGGTCTATCCGCTCAAGGGCTACTCGCTGACCGTGCCGATCACCAATGGCGACATGGCGCCGACTTCGACCATCCTGGACGAGACCTACAAGGTCGCCATAACCCGTTTCGACAACCGCATCCGCGTTGGCGGCATGGCCGAGATTGCCGGTTTTGACCTGTCGCTGAACCCGCGTCGACGCGAAACGCTGGAGATGATCGTCAACGACCTTTATCCTCGCGGCGGCGACCTGAGCCAGGCGAGCTTCTGGACCGGCCTGCGCCCGGCCACCCCGGACGGTACCCCGATCGTCGGGGCGACCAAGTTCCGTAACCTGTTCCTCAACACCGGTCACGGCACCCTGGGCTGGACCATGGCCTGCGGTTCCGGTCGCCTGCTGGCAGACCTGATCGCGCGCAAGAAGCCGCAGATCAGTGCCGAAGGCCTGGACATCTCGCGTTATGGCAACAGCCGCGAGATCGCCAAGCACGGGCAGCCGGCGCCTGCGCATCAGTAAGCATTGATACTGCTGGCCTTATCGCGGGGCAAGCCTGCTCCCACGAACACCGTAGAGGCTGGTGGGAGCGGGCTTGTCCCGCGATAAGGCCGAAAACCGATTGACCCGTTCCCTCACCCCGGCGCGGTGGGTACCTACCCCCATCTGCCGTGTCGGGGCTTTATCGATAACCAGAATTGCCAGAAGGCTGCCGCCATGCGTCCCGCCCGTGCCCTGATCGACCTCCAAGCCCTCCGTCACAACTACCGCCTGGCCCGTGAGCTGACCGGCGCCAAGGCCCTGGCAGTGGTCAAGGCCGACGCCTACGGTCATGGCGCTGTGCGTTGCGCCCTGGCGCTCGAGCCCGAGGCCGACGGTTTTGCCGTGGCCTGCATCGAGGAGGCCTTGGAGCTGCGCGCGGCGGGCATCAAGGCGCCGGTGCTGCTGCTCGAAGGTTTCTTCGAGGCCAGCGAGCTGGCGCTGATCGCCGAGCATGACCTGTGGTGCGTGGTGCATTCGCTGTGGCAGCTGGAAGCGATCGAGCAGACTGCGGTGCGCAAGCCGCTGACCATCTGGCTGAAGATGGACACCGGCATGCACCGCGTCGGCGTGCACCCCAAGGATTATCACGACGCCTACCAGCGCCTGCTGGCCAGCGGCAAGGTGTCGCGTATCGTGCTGATGAGCCACTTCGCCCGCGCCGACGAACTCGATGCCGCCGCCACCGAGCAACAGGTCGCCGTGTTCGAGGCCGCGCGCCAGGGCCTGGCCGCCGAGTGCAGCCTGCGCAACTCCCCGGCGGTGCTGGGCTGGCCGCGCATCAAGAGCGACTGGGTGCGCCCGGGCATCATGCTCTATGGCGCCACGCCGTTCGAGGTGGCGCAGGCCGAAGCGGCCCGCCTGCAACCGGTGATGACCCTGCAATCGCGGATCATCAGCGTGCGCGAGCTGCCGGCCGGCGAGCCGGTGGGCTACGGCGCCAAATTCGTCAGCCCGCGCCCGACCCGCGTGGGCGTGGTCGCCATGGGCTATGCCGACGGCTACCCACGCCAGGCGCCCACCGGCACCCCGGTGGTGGTGGCCGGCAAGCGCACCCAGCTGATCGGCCGGGTGTCGATGGACATGCTCTGCGTCGACCTCACCGAGGTGCCCGAGGCCACTGTCGGCAGCCCGGTGGAGCTGTGGGGCAAGCAAGTCCTGGCCAGTGACGTGGCGCTGCAGGCCGGGACCATTCCGTACCAGATCTTCTGCAATCTCAAACGCGTGCCACTGGACTATATCGGCGAATAAGACGCTGAAGCGGACAGGCTGCGGGGCTGTGTGTTGTAAATACTGAACGGCATTGCCATCATATCGTTCACACTACCCCCATCTCGACCGATTCAGGAGGCTCCAGCTTTGGACGTCGGTGAACGACTGCAAGCCATCCGCAAGCTCAAGGGCCTGTCCCAGCGCGAACTCGCCAAGCGCGCGGGGGTGACCAACAGCACCATCTCGATGATCGAGAAGAACAGCGTCAGCCCGTCGATCAGCTCCCTGCGCAAGGTGCTCAGCGGCATCCCCATGTCCATGGTCGAGTTCTTCTCGGTGGAGCTGGCGCCTGAGAGCCCGACCCAGATCGTCTACAAGGCCCACGAGCTGATCGACATCTCCGACGGCGCGGTGACCATGAAGCTGGTCGGCAAGTCGCATCCCAACCGGGCCATCGCCTTCCTCACCGAGGTCTACCCGCCGGGTGCCGACACCGGCGCGGAAATGCTCACCCACGACGGCGAAGAGACCGGCATCCTGCTCGAAGGCCGCCTGGAACTGGTGGTCGGCACTGAAATATTCATTCTCGAGGCCGGCGACAGCTACTACTTCGAAAGCACCCGTCCGCACCGCTTTCGCAACCCGTTCGAGGAGCCGGCGCGGCTGATCAGTGCGGCGACCCCGTCGAACTTTTGATCCAGCGCAGTGCATTGATTCGCCAATACCCTTTCCCTCAGTGTGGTCGTTTCACGCCTTCCGGGTTCCCGCTATACTTTTCAACGCTCGCAATTCCGTGGCCGCGGGCGTGATTAGCCACCATGAGGGTGTTCGCGTGAACCAAATCAAGAAGATGCTGGCCGTACCAGCAGCCGTATTCGCCCTTTGGGCAATGAGCGCAACCGCTGCAACCAACGACGACATCGCCAAGCGCCTCGAGCCGGTTGGCCAGGTGTGCGTCCAGGGCCAGGAATGCAAGGGCATGGAAGTGGCCGCCACTGCCGGCGGGGGCGGCGCCAAGACCCCGGACGAGATCATCGCCAAGCACTGCAACGCCTGCCATGGCACTGGCCTGCTGAACGCGCCGAAAATTGGCGACACGGCGGCCTGGAAAGAACGCGCCGACCACCAGGGCGGCCTCGATGGCATCCTGGCCAAGGCCATCACCGGCATCAACGCCATGCCACCGAAAGGGACGTGCGCCGATTGCTCGGATGAAGACCTGAAAGGTGCGATCAAGAAGATGTCGGGGCTGTGAACCTGATCTGATTCGAGTAAAGCCCGCCATTGATGGCGGGCTTTTGTTTTTTCGGACTCTGATGGCCCTATTGCGGTGCCGGAACAGGCAACCAACCCGCTGCGACTTGTGTCCAACCCCTGAACCCACGGATGACTCAGGAGGCCCAGATGTATCGCTGCTCCATCGACCAGGCTGTCGAACAAGCCCTGGCCCGCCTGCCTAGCCATATCCACATGGGCCTGCCGCTCGGCCTGGGCAAACCCAATGCCTTCGTCAACGCGTTGTATGCGCGAGTTCGCGATCTCCCCGAGCGCCGGCTGACGATCTACACCGCCCTGTCCCTTGGTCGTCCCGCGCTGGGCGATGGTTTGCAGCGTCGTTTCCTCGAGCCCTTCGTCGAGCGTGTGTTCGCCGACTATGAAGAACTCACCTACCTGGCCGACCTGCGTGCCGACCGACTCCCGGCAAACATACGCGTCGAGCAGTTCTTCATGCAGCCCGGCAGCCTGTTGCACAGCGACGCGGCGCAGCAGGATTACGTCAGCAGCAACTACAGCCACGCGGCCCGCGACATCAACGCCAAAGGCCTGAACCTGGTCGCGCAACTGGTGGCGGCCACGCCTGAAAGGCCCGACCACCTAAGTCTGGCATGCAATCCCGACATCACCCTCGACCTGCTGCCGATGATCACCCGGCGTCGCGCCGCTGGCGAGACCATTCTGGTGCTGGGTCAAGTCCACGACGAACTGCCCTACATGCCCGGGGACGCGGAGCTGGAACTGACGCAGTTCGACCTGCTGATCGACCAGCCCGAGCGACGCCGGCTGTTCTCCACCCCGAACATGCCGGTGAACACCCAGGACCATTGCATCGGCCTGCATGCCAGCGCCTTGGTACGCGACGGCGGCACCCTGCAGATCGGCATCGGCGCCATGGGTGATGCGATCACCGCGGCGCTGCTGGCGCGCCAGGGCGACAACGAGGGCTATCGTGCGCTGCTCGATGAGCTGGATATCGGACCATGGCAGGCGCTGATCGAGCGGGAAGGGGGGCTGGATACCTTCGCCCAGGGGCTGTACGGCTGCAGCGAGATGTTCGTCAATGGCCTGCTGGCACTGGCCGACGCCGGGGTGGTGCGCCGTCCTGCCGACGAGCAGGGGGTGCTGATCCATGGCGGGTTCTTCCTTGGGCCTCGGGCGTTCTACCAGCGCCTGCGCGAGATGCCGTTGCAACAGCGCGCACGTTTCGCCATGAGCGCCATCAGCTTCATCAACGAGCTCTACGGTCAGGAGGCGCGCAAGCGTCGCCAGCGTCGGGATGCGCGCTTCGTCAACACGGTGTTCGGCATGACCCTGCTCGGCGCGGGGGTTGCCGACCAGCTCGAGGATGGCCGGGTACTCAGCGGCGTGGGCGGGCAATACAACTTCGTCGCTCAGGGGCACGCGCTGGAGGGCGGTCGCTCGATCCTGTTGCTGCGCAGCTGGCGTGAGGCCGGTGGCGAAGTGACCTCGAACCTTTACTGGACCTACGGCCATTGCACCATCCCCCGGCACCTGCGGGACATCGTGATCACCGAGTACGGCATTGCCGACCTGCGCGGGCAGACCGACAGCGAAGTCATTGCGCGGTTGCTGGCGATCAGTGACTCACGTTTTCAGCGCGAGCTGATGGAGCAGGCCAAGGCGGCGGGCAAGCTGGCCAAGGACTTCGAGCTGGAGGCGCGGTTCATGGACAATACGCCTGAGCGGCTTGAGACTATTCGGGCGCGGCATGCACGGCTGTTCCCTGAGTATCCGCTGGGGACTGATTTCACGGCAGAGGAGCGGGATCTGTTGCGGGCGCTGAACTGGTTGAAGAGCAAGTTCAAGCTGAGCGAGGTTTTGGAGTTGGGCAAGGCGGCGTTGGATGCACCGGGGCCCGAGGGGTATGGAGCACAGTTGGCGCGGATGCGGCTGGATGACCCGCAGGGTTTGAAGGCGGAGTTGTATCAGCGGTTGCTGCTGGCGGCGCTTCAGGCGACGCGGCAATGATGCAGCGTGGGAGCGGGGCAAGCCCGCTCCCACGAGTCCATCACTCGATGAACGTGACTACGCCGCCTTCAAGCGACTTCACACGAGCCAGCGATTCGACGCGATAGCCTTGGCTGTCCAGTTCGGCACGGCCGCCCTGGAACGACTTCTCGATGACGATGCCCAGGCCGGCCACGGTGGCGCCGGCCTGC
The DNA here is from genome assembly GCF_019823065.1 of Pseudomonas mosselii. Lineage (NCBI taxonomy): Bacteria > Pseudomonadati > Pseudomonadota > Gammaproteobacteria > Pseudomonadales > Pseudomonadaceae > Pseudomonas > Pseudomonas mosselii. Next base: position 6,146,714 of record NZ_CP081966.1, on the reverse strand, counting down.
TTGATGATCGAGATCAGTGCCTGGGACGCCTTGCCGTTGGCCAGGAAGTCGTCGATCACCAGCACGCGGTCGCTGCTGTTGAGATGGCGCGGCGAGATGGCCACGGTGTTCTCGGTCTGCTTGGTGAAGGAGTACACCGAGGCAGTCAGCAGGTTCTCGGTCAGGGTCAGCGACTGGTGTTTGCGGGCGAAGATCACCGGCACGCCGAGCTTCAGGCCGGTCATCACCGCCGGGGCGATGCCGGAGGCTTCGATGGTGACGATCTTGGTCACGCCCGAATCGGCGAACAGGCGGGCGAACTCGTCACCGATCAGCTGCATCAGCGCAGGGTCGATCTGGTGGTTGAGAAACGCGTCGACTTTGAGAACCTGATCGGAAAGCACGATGCCTTCTTCGCGAATCTTCTGATGCAGTGCTTCCACTGTTTATTCCTCGATGTAGATAGTGGCCTGTATGGCCGATTTGTAAGCTCAAATCGGCCATACAGGCCACCGTGGCCGCCAGAAGCGGCAAAGTTAAAGAGTAATGGTTGATCAGCGCTTGAGCATCGCCCGGATATCGGCCAGGGCGTTGTTGCCGCGCGCGGCTTTCACTTCCACGGGTGCATCGTCCAGGCCTTCCCAGGCCAGGTCGTCCGGCGGCAGTTCGTCGAGGAACCGGCTCGGGGTACAGTCAATGATCTCGCCGTACTGCTTGCGCTTGGCGGCGAAGGTGAAGGCCAGGGTCTGGCGCGCGCGGGTGATGCCCACGTAGGCCAGGCGGCGTTCCTCTTCGATGGTGTCGGCCTCGATGCTCGAGCGGTGGGGGAGGATCTCCTCCTCCATGCCCATGATGAACACGTAGGGGAACTCCAGGCCCTTGGAGGCGTGCAGGGTCATCATCTGCACGCCCTCGGCGTTCTCTTCCTCTTCCTGCTGGCGCTCGAGCATGTCGCGCAGCACCAGCTTGCCGATGGCGTCCTCGATGGTCATGTCACCTTCTTCGTCCTTCTCGAGGGTGTTCTTCAGCGCTTCGACGAGGAACCAGACGTTGCTGATGCGGAACTCCGCGGCCTTGTCGCTGGCGGTCTGCTGGCGGATCCAGTTCTCGTAATCGATGTCGCGGATCATCTCGTGCAGCGCGGCGATCGGGTCTTCCAGGGCGACCTTGTGGCGCACCCCGTCAAGCCAGTGCTTGAAGCGCTGCAGGCGCTCGGTGTAGCGGGCGTCCAGGTGTTCGCCCAGGCCCAGCTCCTCGCTGGCGGCGTACATCGAGATGCCGCGTTCGGTGGCGTAGTTGCCGAGCTTTTCCAGGGTGGTCGAGCCGATCTCGCGGCGCGGCACGTTGATCACCCGCAGGTAGGCGTTGTCGTCGTCCGGGTTGACCAGCAGGCGCAGGTAGGCCATCAGGTCCTTGACCTCCTGGCGGCCGAAGAAGCTGTTGCCGCCGGACAGGCGGTACGGCACCTGGTGGTGCTGCAGCTTCAGTTCGATCAGCTTGGCCTGGTAGTTGCCCCGGTAGAGGATGGCGAAGTCGCTGTACGGGCGGTTGGTGCGCAGGTGCAGGGTGAGGATTTCCATGGCCACGCGTTCGGCCTCGGCTTCCTCGTTCTTGCAGCGGATCACGCGGATCTCGTCACCGACGCCCATCTCGCTCCACAGCTCTTTCTCGAAGGCGTGGGGGTTGTTGGCGATCAGCACGTTGGCGCAGCGCAGGATGCGGCTGGTGGAGCGGTAGTTCTGCTCGAGCATGACGATCTTCAGGGAGGGGTAGTCCTCCTTGAGCAGCATCAGGTTCTCGGGGCGGGCGCCACGCCAGGCGTAGATCGACTGGTCATCGTCGCCGACCACGGTGAACTGGTTGCGCATGCCGATCAGCATCTTCACCAGCAAGTACTGGCTGGCGTTGGTGTCCTGGTACTCGTCCACCAGCAGGTAGCGCACGCGGTTCTGCCAGCGTTCGAGCACGTCGGGGTGCTCCTGGAACAGCTTGACCGGTTGCAGGATCAGGTCGTCGAAATCCACCGCGTTGAACGCCTTGAGCGTGCGCTGGTAGTGGGTGTAGACGATGGCCGCGGTCTGCTCGCGCGGGTTGCGCGCCTTTTCCAGGGCCTCTGGCGGCAGGATCAGGTCGTTCTTCCAGGCACCGATCATGTTCTTGATCTCGTCGATGCCATCGTCGCCGGAGTATTCCTTCTGCATGATGTCCGACAGCAGCGCCTTGATGTCGGATTCGTCGAAGATCGAGAAGCCCGGCTTGTAGCCCAGGCGCTCGTGCTCCTTGCGGATGATGTTCAGGCCCAGGTTGTGGAAGGTGCACACCGTCAGGCCCCGGCCTTCTCCCGGACGCAGCAGGGTGCCGACCCGCTCCTTCATCTCGCGCGCGGCCTTGTTGGTGAAGGTCATCGCCACGATGTACTGGGCGCGGATGCCGCAGTTCTGGATGAGGTGGGCAATCTTGCGCGTGATCACGCTGGTCTTGCCGGAGCCTGCACCGGCGAGCACCAAAAGAGGGCCGCCGACGTAGTCTCGGGCTTCCTGTTGCCGGGGATTGAGTCGGGACATGCTAGAAACCGGGGGTAACCAGAAAATAGCCGCGCATTCTAGCAGGCATGGGGCTGTTAATGCGCGACCGTCTGACGTTGTGATGGAGGGCGCGAATCGGATTTGCCGCATCTGCTACTTTCGCGCAGGATGCACGTCAGATTGCGTCGGGATGGCGGCCAGGGAAGGGCAACGACTAAAAGTGAAAATCATTTCCAATTAATCGGGTAGGATTGCCCGCGCTCGCCGTTCCACCGCCCATGTCTAAGGAGCCCGCTTGTCCACGCCTGTCGAACCCCTGCGTTTGCTGCTGTTGGCTGATGAGTCGGAATGGGCCGTGCACCTGCGCGAATGCCTGCAGCCGATGGGTGGCAGTGTCGTGCTGCTGACCGCGCCGACCTGGGCGGCGGTGGACAGCCTGTTCGCCAACGACCGCCAGGCCGTGGTGCTGGCCACGCCCGAGCTGCAGCCGGCCCCGGGGCGTTGCGAGCTGCCGACCATCCTGCTGCTGGAGCAGGAGCCGGCCAGCGCGCCGCTGGGTGTCAGCGACTGGCTGGTGCTGGCGCAGCTGACCACTGATACCCTGCGTCGCTCCCTGCGCCATGTGCGTGAGCGCGGTGTACTGGTGGCCACCCTGCAGCGGCTGGCCGAACAGGATCCGCTGACCGGCATCGCCAACCGCCAGGGCTTCCAGGCCCTGCTGACCGCACGCCTGGCCGAGAACGAAGGTCGCGGCCTGGCCCTCGGCCACCTCGACCTGGACAACTTCCGTCACGTCAACGATGCCCTCGGCCACCAGGGGGGGGACCGCCTGATCCTGCAGGTGGTCGCCCGGCTGAAGCACCAACTGGAGGCGAGCGATCAACTGGCGCGCCTGGGCAGCGACGAGTTTGCCCTGCTGATCGACACCCGGCGCGACCCCAACCGCGCCGAGTGGATGGCCGAGCGCATTACCGAGGCGCTGACCGAGCCCTACTGGATCGACGGCGAGAGCCTGCTGCTCGGCTGCAGCCTGGGGATCGCCCATGCCCGCGCCCAGGCCGGCGCCGACCCGCTGATGTGGCACGCGCATATCGCCATGCGCCAGGCCAAGAGCAGCCAGGGCTGCACCTTCCATGTGTTCAACGAGCGCATCAACCGCAACGCCCGCAGCCTGGCCGACCTCGAAAGCGAGCTGCGCCGCGCCCTGCGCCGCGACGAGTTGGAGCTGCACTACCAGCCGCGGCTCAACCTCGCCGACGGCCGCATCGTCGGGCTCGAGGCGCTGGTGCGCTGGAACCATCCCGAGCGTGGCCTGCTGGCGCCCAGCGAGTTCGTGCCGTTGGCCGAGCAGAGCGGGTTGATCGTGCCGCTGGGCTACTGGGTGATCTCCCGGGCATTGAGCGACATGCAGGCCCTGCGCGAGCGCGGCCTGGCGCCGCTGCACATGGCGGTGAACCTGAGCTTCCGCCAGTTTCAGGACAGCCAGTTGCTGGCCACTCTGAGCCGGCTGATCGTCGAGCACGGCGTCGATGCCCGCTGGCTGGAGTTCGAACTGACCGAGACCGCCGTGATGCGGCGTAACGAGCTGGTGCGCCAGACCATGGACGCCCTGGGGCGCCTGGGGGTGCGTTTCTCGCTGGATGACTTCGGGACCGGCTTCTCGTCGTTCGTGCACCTGAACAGCCTGCCGATCACGCTGCTCAAGGTCGATCGTAGCTTCGTCGGTGGCATGGAGCAGCGCGAGGAGAATGCCAAGCTGGTGCACGCGATGATCAACCTGGCGCACAACCTGAACCTGGAGGTGGTGGCCGAAGGGGTGGAGAGCGAGGAGCAGCTGGCGCTGCTGCGGGCATTCGGTTGCGACCAGGTGCAGGGCTTCCTGGTAAGCCGGCCGTTGCCGGTGGAGGCGTTGATCGAGTACCTGTTGCAGGTGCCGAGCCCGGGTCTGGTGCAGACCTTATAGATCTCATGCAGCCTTGTGCCGCGAAAAGGGGCGCAAAGCGCCCCCGGCAATTTCAAGCCGTAAAGATGATCAACCGACCAACATGCGCCCGGTCTCTTCCAGGTTTTCATGCCAGCTCAAGGCTTCGCGCAGGATATGCGGGGTATGCCCGCCACGCTGGCAGGCGCGCTCGAAGTAATCGTTGAGCGCTGCGCGGTAGTCCGGGTGCACGCAGTTGTCGATGATCACCCGGGCACGCTCGCGCGGCGCCAGGCCGCGCAGGTCGGCCAGGCCCACCTCGGTCACCAGGATGTCCACGTCATGCTCGGTATGGTCGACGTGGCTGACCATCGGCACCACGCTGGAAATCGCGCCGCCCTTGGCGATCGACTTGGTGACGAAGATCGCCAGGTGCGCGTTGCGGGCGAAGTCGCCCGAGCCACCGATGCCGTTCATCATCTTGGTGCCGCAGACATGGGTGGAGTTGACGTTGCCGTAGATGTCGAACTCCAGCGCCGTGTTGATGCCGATGATCCCCAGGCGACGGACCACTTCCGGGTGGTTGGAGATTTCCTGCGGACGCAGCACCAGCTTGTCCTTGTAACGCTCCAGGTTACCGAACACGTCGGCGTTGCGGCGGCTCGACAGGGTGATCGAGCTGCCCGAGGCAAAGCTCAGCTTGCCGGCGTCAATCAGGTCGAAGGTCGAGTCCTGCAGCACTTCGGAGTACATGGTCAGGTTGTCGAACGGCGACTCGATCAGGCCGCACATCACCGCGTTGGCGATGCTGCCGATGCCGGCCTGCAGTGGGCCGAGGTTGTTGCTCATGCGCCCGGCGTCCACCTCGCCCTTGAGGAAGGCGATCAGGTGGTCGGCAATGCCCTGGGTCTCGTGGTCAGGCGGCAGCACGGTGGACGGCGAGTCCGGCTGATCACTGATGACGATGCCGACGATCTTGGCCGGGTCGATCGGGATCGCGGTGCTGCCGATGCGGTCGTCGACCTTCACTAGCGGGATCGGCGTGCGGGTCGGGCGGTAGGTCGGGATGTAGATGTCGTGCAGGCCTTCGAGGTTGGCATGGTGCGACAGGTTGATCTCGACGATGACCTGCTTGGCGAAGATCGCGAAGCTGGCCGAGTTGCCGACGGAGGTGGTCGGCACGATATGGCCTTGCTCGGTGATCGCCACCGCTTCGATGACCGCGATGTCCGGCAGGGTGAGCTGTTTGTTGCGCAGCTGCTCGACGGTTTCCGACAGGTGCTGGTCGATGAACATCACCTTGCCGTCGTTGATGGCCTTGCGCAGGGTGCTGTCGACCTGGAACGGCATGCGCCGGGCCAGCACGCCGGCCTCGGTCAGTTGCTTGTCCAGGTCGTTGCCCAGGCTGGCGCCGGTCATCAGGCTGATCTTCAGCGGCGACTGTTTTGCACGCTCGGCCAGTGCGTGGGGCACGGCCTTGGCTTCGCCGGCGCGGGTGAAACCGCTCATGCCGACGGTCATGCCGTCCTGGATCAGGCCAGCGGCGTCAGCCGCACTCATAACCTTGCTGTGCAGGGAGGACAAGCGGATACGATCACGGTACATGGATTGTTATCTCAGGCTACTGAAGCTACTGGAAGCGCAGTCTAGAGATTTCACCCGGAACCGTCCCGCGACCATGGTCGTAGGCGAAGGCCGGAAGTAGAGCCGTTGATCTGGATCAAGCCAATGAAAAGGCCCCTGGGAATATCTCCCCAGGGGCCTTATGCACTTCTTATAGGTGCAAGGTCGGGTCAGTCCACGGCCTTGACCATGTCCTCGATGACTTTCTTGGCGTCACCGAACACCATCATGGTCTTGTCCAGGTAGAACAGTTCGTTGTCCAGGCCCGCGTAGCCGCTGGCCATTGAGCGCTTGTTGACGATGATGGTCTTGGCCTTGAAGGCCTCGAGGATCGGCATGCCGGCAATCGGCGACTTCGGATCGTTCTTCGCCGCCGGGTTGACCACGTCGTTGGCGCCCAGCACCAGTACCACGTCGGCCTGGCCGAACTCGGCGTTGATGTCTTCCATCTCGAACACCTGGTCGTACGGCACCTCGGCTTCGGCCAGCAGCACGTTCATGTGGCCTGGCATACGGCCTGCAACCGGGTGGATCGCGTATTTCACGGTCACGCCGTTGTGCACCAGCTTCTCGGTCAGTTCCTTGAGCGCGTGCTGGGCGCGCGCCACCGCCAGGCCGTAGCCGGGAACGATGATCACGCTGTCGGCGTTGCTCAGCAGGAAGGTGGCGTCGTCGGCCGAGCCGGACTTCACCGGGCGCTGCTCCTTCGAACCCTGCGCCGCGCCGATATCGGTATCGCCGCCGAAGCCGCCGAGGATGACGTTGAAGAACGAACGGTTCATCGCCTTGCACATGATGTACGAGAGGATCGCACCGCTGGAGCCCACCAGGGAGCCGGCGATGATCAGCATCGAGTTGTTCAGCGAGAAGCCGATACCCGCCGCCGCCCAGCCCGAATAGCTGTTGAGCATCGACACCACCACCGGCATGTCGGCGCCGCCGATCGGGATGATGATCAGCACGCCCATGACGAAGGCCAGGGCCAGCATCAGGGTGAACGCGCTGTAGTGGCCGGTGAAGGTGAACAGCAGTCCCAGGGCGATGGTCGCCAGGCCCAGGATCAGGTTCAGCTTGTGCTGGCCGGCGAACTGTACCGGTGCGCCCTGGAACAGGCGGAACTTGTACTTGCCCGACAGCTTGCCGAAGGCGATCACCGAGCCCGAGAAGGTAATCGCACCGATGGCCGCGCCGAGGAACAGCTCCAGGCGGTTGCCGGTGGGGATCGGGTCGCTGATGCTGGCGACGATGCCCATCGATTGCGGCTCGAGCACGGCGGCGATGGCGATGAACACCGCGGCCAGGCCGATCATGCTGTGCATGAAGGCGACCAGTTCGGGCATCTTGGTCATCTCGACGCGCTTGGCCATGATCGAGCCAGCGCTGCCGCCGACCAGCAGACCGACGATGACGTAACCGATGCCAGCGGTCGCCAGCTCCGCGCCAAGCTTGTAGATCAGGCCGACCGTGGTGAGGATGGCGATGCCCATGCCGATCATGCCGAACAGGTTGCCCCGGCGTGAGGTGGTCGGGTGCGAGAGGCCCTTGAGCGCCTGGATGAAGCAGACCGAGGCGACCAGGTACAGAAGCGTTACCAGATTCATGCTCATGCTTACTTCTGCCCCTCGTTCTTGGTTTTCTTCTTGAACATTTCCAGCATGCGGCGGGTGACCAGGAAGCCACCGAACACGTTGACCGCGGCCAGCGCGACGGCCAGGGTGCCCATGACCTTGCCGGCCGGGGTGACGGTCAGCGCGGCGGCCAGCATGGCGCCGACGATGACGATCGCGGAAATGGCGTTGGTGACCGCCATCAGCGGCGTGTGCAGGGCCGGGGTGACGTTCCACACCACGTGGTAGCCCACGTAGATGGCCAGCACGAAGATGATCAGGTTGTAGATGCCGTGGGAAATCAGCATGTCTTCCATTGTCGTGCTCCTCAGCCGTTCTTGCGCACGACCTGGCCGTCGCGGCACATCAGGCACGCGGCGACGATGTCGTCTTCGAGGTTGATGACCAGGCTGCCGTCCTTGTCGAACAGCAGCTTCATGAAGTCCAGCAGGTTGCGCGCGTACAGCGCCGAGGCATCGGCGCCGACCTGGGCCGGCAGGTTGGTCGGGCCGACGAGGGTCACGCCGTTGTGCATGACGACCTGATCGGCCACGGTCAGCGGACAGTTGCCACCCTGGGCCGCGGCGAGGTCGATGACCACCGAGCCGGGTTTCATCTGCGCCACGGTCTCGGCGCTGAGCAGGGTCGGCGCCTTGCGCCCGGGAATCAGCGCGGTGGTGATGACGATATCGGCCTGCTTGGCGCGTTCGTGCACGGCCTGGGCCTGGCGCTGCATCCAGCTGGCCGGCATCGGTCGGGCATAGCCGCCGACGCCTTCGGCGCATTCGCGTTCTTCATCGGTCTCGTAGGGCACGTCGATGAACTTGGCCCCCAGCGACTCGATCTGCTCCTTCACTGCCGGGCGCACGTCCGACGCTTCGATCACCGCGCCCAGGCGCTTGGCCGTCGCGATCGCCTGCAGGCCGGCGACGCCGGCGCCGAGGATCAGCACGCGGGCGGCTTTCACCGTGCCGGCGGCGGTCATCAACATGGGCATGAAGCGTGGGTAGTGGTGGGCCGCCAGCAGCACGGCCTTGTAGCCGGCGATGTTGGCCTGGGACGACAGCACGTCGAGGCTCTGGGCCCGCGAGGTGCGCGGCGCGGCTTCCAGGGCGAAGGCGGTGATGCCGCGTTCGGCCATCTTGCCGATCAGTTCGTTGTTGAAGGGGTTGAGCATGCCCGCCAGCAGGCTGCCGCTGTTGATCAGCGCCAGTTCCTGGTCATTGGGCGCGACCACCTTGAGCACCAGCTGCGCGCCAAAGGCGTCAGTGGCTTCGCCCAGGGTGGCGCCCACGGCTTCATAGGCACTGTCCGGAATGCTGGCGTTGAGCCCTGCCCCCCGTTGCACGGTGACCTGATGGCCCTGGCCTACCAGTTTCTTGATGGTTTCCGGGGTCGCGGCGACCCTTGTCTCACCCGTCTGCGTCTCGAGAGGAACACCAATATGCACGACTATGTCTCCTGCGGTGACCTTTATTGTCTTTATGGAAACCAGCGCACTTCGGGTGGTGCGGCTGGGCGGCCGTAGAGCACGACTCCGCCTGGTTCGAGGCGGGAGAGGCATTTTGCAGACGAACCCAGGGGCCTTCAACAGGTTCTGAAGCGAAACGAACTTAAAACTACAAGTCACCCTGTGACCGTATGTCGCAACGATTCCGAGCCAGCCCGTCAAGTACGCGCTATTCGCAGCTTAGGGGAAAAAAAGAAAAAATTTCGGCCGTTTTCGTTCACGGCGTTGTGAATGTCGCAAAATAAGCCGCAAACCCGCGTAGTCACTAGGGTTGCTACGGTTTTTCCGCTCTACGGAACAGATTACGAATTTGCGACAAATCCATATATCTGTAGGTGTTAAAAATAATTGACTACGGAGTCAGTTATTTGATTTTTGCCTTCAGTTGGCGGCGGTGTACTGCTGTGCCTGCACCACCAGCCAGTCGCGAAACGCCCGCAGCGAAGCGGATTCCACCTTTCGCTCGGGGATCATCAGATGGTAGGCCTTGTCGCTGGAGAGGGCATGCCTGTTAGCGACCAGCAGTCGGCCTTCTTGCAACTCGCGCTGGATCAGGAAGGGTGGGATCAGCGCGATGCCCATGTCGTGCATGGCGGCCTGGGCCAGCATGGAGAACAGTTCGTAGCGCGGGCCGGTCATGTCGCGTTCGACGCTCAGGCCCAGGCCGTCGAACCACTGCCGCCAGGCATAGGGGCGCGTGGTCTGCTGCAGCAGGGGCAACTCGGCGATGCGCCGGGCGTCGAGGCTGGCTTGCCCTTCCAGCAGCGCGGGGCTGCACACCGGCATGGGGTTCTCGCCCATCAGGCGGTGGGACTGGGTGCCGGACCAGTCGGCGTCGCCGAAGTAGATGGCGGCGTCGAAGGGCGTGTCGGCGAACAGGAAGGGGCGGGTGCGGTTGGTCAGGTTGACCGTGACCTCGGGGTGGCGCTGCTGGAAGTCCTTCAGGCGCGGTAGCAGCCATTGTGTGCCGAAGGTCGGCACCACCGCCAGTTCGATCACGTTGGCGCCTTGCTGGCGCATCACCGAAAGCGTGTCGCGCTCCACCGCATCAAGCTGCGCAGCCACCTGGCGGCTGTAGGAGAGCCCGGCTTCGGTCAGCTTCACGCCCCGTCGCGAGCGACGGAACAGTTCCACGTTAAGGAAGGCCTCAAGGCCACCAATCTGCCGACAGACGGCGCCCTGGGTCAGGGCCAGCTCCTGGGCGGCCTTGGTAAAACTCTCGTGACGCGCGGCTGCCTCGAAACATACCAATGCGGTGGTGCTGGGGATCTTGCGGCGCATGTACGTCAACCTCACTTGTCTGGCTTTGAACAGGGCATTTCGGTGATTACGAAGTGAGAAAATATCACTAAACCGTGCGCAATCCTCGTTTGTACCGCCGGCCGATCAGGCCTAGGATCAATCCAGCACAACAATTCGTTCCCATCTTTCGAGGAATCCGCACATGGCTGGCAAGGCAAGCTTCAACTGGATCGACCCGCTGCTGCTGGATCAGCAGCTCACTGAAGAAGAGCGCATGGTTCGCGACAGCGCCTATCAGTTCGCCCAGGACAAGCTGGCACCCCGTGTGCTGGAGGCGTTCCGCCACGAGCAGACAGACCCGGCGATCTTCCGCGAGATGGGTGAAGTCGGTCTGCTCGGCGCGACCATCCCTGAACAGTACGGCGGCAGCGGCCTGAACTACGTGTGCTACGGCCTGATCGCCCGCGAGGTGGAACGCATCGACTCTGGCTACCGCTCGATGATGAGCGTGCAGTCGTCACTGGTGATGGTGCCGATCAACGAGTTCGGCACCGAGGCGCAGAAGCAGAAGTACCTGCCGAAACTGGCCAGTGGCGAGTGGATCGGCTGCTTCGGCCTGACCGAGCCCAACCATGGTTCCGACCCGGGCTCGATGATCACCCGCGCCCGCAAGGTCGACGGTGGCTATCGCCTGACCGGCAGCAAGATGTGGATCACCAACAGCCCGATCGCCGATGTATTCGTGGTCTGGGCCAAGGACGATGCCGGCGATATCCGCGGCTTCGTGCTGGAGAAAGGTTGGGACGGCCTCAGCGCCCCGGCCATCCACGGCAAGGTTGGCCTGCGCGCTTCGATCACCGGCGAGATCGTCATGGACAACGTGTTCGTGCCGGAGGAGAACATCTTCCCGGACGTGCGTGGCCTCAAGGGCCCGTTCACCTGCCTGAACTCTGCCCGCTATGGCATCTCCTGGGGCGCCCTGGGCGCCGCCGAGGCCTGCTGGCACACCGCGCGCCAGTACACCCTGGACCGCCAGCAGTTCGGCCGCCCACTGGCTGCCAACCAGCTGATCCAGAAGAAACTGGCCGACATGCAGACCGAGATCACCCTGGCCCTGCAAGGCTGCCTGCGCCTGGGGCGGATGAAGGATGAAGGTACCGCGGCGGTCGAGATCACCTCGATCATGAAGCGCAACTCCTGCGGCAAGGCCCTGGACATCGCCCGTTTGGCCCGCGACATGCTGGGCGGCAATGGCATCTCCGACGAGTTCGGCGTGGCCCGCCACCTGGTCAACCTCGAGGTGGTCAACACCTATGAAGGGACCCATGACGTGCACGCGCTGATCCTCGGGCGCGCGCAGACCGGCATCCAGGCGTTCTATTAATAGAGGACCAGGCCATGGGCGCGCTTTCCCATCTGCGGGTGCTGGATCTTTCCCGGGTGCTGGCCGGCCCTTGGTCCGGCCAGATCCTGGCTGACCTTGGCGCCGATGTGATCAAGGTCGAGCGTCCGGGAGCGGGTGACGACACCCGTTCCTGGGGGCCGCCTTTCCTGCGCGATGTTCAGGGCGAGAACACCAGCGAGGCGGCCTACTACCTGTCGGCCAACCGCAACAAGCGCTCGGTGACCATCGACTTTACCCAGCCGGAAGGCCAGCGTCTGGTGCGCGAGCTGGCGGCGAAGTCGGATATCGTCATCGAGAACTTCAAGGTTGGCGGGCTGGCGGCCTATGGGCTGGACTATCAAAGCCTGAAGGCGGTCAATCCGACGCTCATATACTGCTCGATCACCGGCTTCGGCCAGACCGGGCCATATGCCAAGCGTGCCGGCTACGACTTCATGATCCAGGGGCTTGGTGGGCTGATGAGCCTGACCGGTCGCCCGGAGGGGGAGGAGGGGGCCGGGCCGATGAAGGTCGGGGTGGCGCTGACCGACATCCTCACCGGGCTGTATTCCACCGTGGCGATCCTGGCGGCCCTGGCGCATCGTGACCAGTCTGGTATCGGCCAGCACATCGACATGGCGCTGCTGGATGTACAGGTGGCCTGCCTGGCCAACCAGGCAATGAACTACCTCACCACGGGTACTGCGCCTCGTCGGCTGGGCAATGCGCACCCGAATATCGTGCCATACCAGGATTTCCCGACGGCCGATGGCAACTTCATTCTTACCGTGGGCAATGACGGGCAGTTCCGCAAGTTCGCGGAAGTGGCCGGGCAGGCGCACTGGGCGGATGACCCACGCTTCGCCACCAATAAACAGCGGGTGGCCAATCGCGCCGAGCTGATTCCGCTGATTCGCCAGGCCACGGTGTTCAAGACCACGGCCGAGTGGGTGAGCGAGCTGGAGAAGGCAGGCGTGCCGTGCGGACCGATCAACGACCTGGCGCAGATGTTCCAGGATCCGCAGGTGCTGGCCCGTGGGTTGGCAGTGGATGTTCCTCATCCGTTGGCGGGGAGCGTGCCGCAGGTGGCCAGCCCGATCCGGTTGTCGGAGACGCCGGTGGAGTATCGGCAGGCGCCACCGTTGCTGGGGGAGCATACCGAGGCGGTGCTTGGCGATGTGCTGGGGTTGGATGGGGAGGCGGTGCAGCGACTCCGGGCTGCCGGGGTGCTGTGACGCGCTACCTATATAGGAAGGGGCAGGGAGGCCGATAGGCCTCCCTGCTTTTGTTTTGGGGCTGCTTATATAGGTACCAGGGCTTCTGAGGCGATCTTTTTGATTTTTATGAAATTAACGGTTGACGCCCTGTCAGATCCCCTTATAATGCGCCCCACTTCCAGCGACATCGGAACAAAAAACTCCTTGGATATCAATGAGTTGATTGTTGAAGAGGGTGGCGGAGGTGCTTCGGTCTAACGATCGGCAGCGGTGAGAAAGGCAGTTGACAGCAGGTTGTAACGCTGTATGATTCGCCTCCCGCTACGAGAGATCGCAGCGAGTCAAGTGTTTGAAGTGAAACGAGTTCTTCGTTAAAAACCTCAAAATAAACGCTTGACAGCAAATGAGGAAAGCGTAGAATGCGCGCCTCGGTTGAGACGAAACGCTCTCAGCCAAACGCTCTTTAACAAATTGAATCAAGCAATTCGTGTGGGTGCTTGTGAGTACGGACTGATAGTTGCCAAGATTATCAGCATCACAAGTGGCCATGCGAGAAATCACATAGTCATTTGAGATTGTTGAGCCAAGTTTAGGGTTTCTTAAAAGCCCAAGCAGTATTGAACTGAAGAGTTTGATCATGGCTCAGATTGAACGCTGGCGGCAGGCCTAACACATGCAAGTCGAGCGGATGACGGGAGCTTGCTCCTTGATTCAGCGGCGGACGGGTGAGTAATGCCTAGGAATCTGCCTGGTAGTGGGGGACAACGTTTCGAAAGGAACGCTAATACCGCATACGTCCTACGGGAGAAAGCAGGGGACCTTCGGGCCTTGCGCTATCAGATGAGCCTAGGTCGGATTAGCTAGTAGGTGAGGTAATGGCTCACCTAGGCGACGATCCGTAACTGGTCTGAGAGGATGATCAGTCACACTGGAACTGAGACACGGTCCAGACTCCTACGGGAGGCAGCAGTGGGGAATATTGGACAATGGGCGAAAGCCTGATCCAGCCATGCCGCGTGTGTGAAGAAGGTCTTCGGATTGTAAAGCACTTTCAGTGGGGAGGAAGGGCAGTAAGTTAATACCTTGCTGTTTTGACGTTACCGACAGAATAAGCACCGGCTAACTCCGTGCCAGCAGCCGCGGTAATACGGAGGGTGCGAGCGTTAATCGGAATTACTGGGCGTAAAGCGCGCGTAGGCGGTTCGTTAAGTCGGATGTGAAAGCCCCGGGCTCAACCTGGGAACTGCATCCGAAACTGGCGAGCTAGAGTATGGTAGAGGGGGGTGGAATTTCCTGTGTAGCGGTGAAATGCGTAGATATAGGAAGGAACACCAGTGGCGAAGGCGACCTCCTGGACTGATACTGACGCTGAGGTGCGAAAGCGTGGGGAGCAAACAGGATTAGATACCCTGGTAGTCCACGCCGTAAACGATGTCAACTAGCCGTTGGAATCCTTGAGATTTTAGTGGCGCAGCTAACGCATTAAGTTGACCGCCTGGGGAGTACGGCCGCAAGGTTAAAACTCAAATGAATTGACGGGGGCCCGCACAAGCGGTGGAGCATGTGGTTTAATTCGAAGCAACGCGAAGAACCTTACCAGGCCTTGACATGCAGAGAACTTTCCAGAGATGGATTGGTGCCTTCGGGAACTCTGACACAGGTGCTGCATGGCTGTCGTCAGCTCGTGTCGTGAGATGTTGGGTTAAGTCCCGTAACGAGCGCAACCCTTGTCCTTAGTTACCAGCACGTTATGGTGGGCACTCTAAGGAGACTGCCGGTGACAAACCGGAGGAAGGTGGGGATGACGTCAAGTCATCATGGCCCTTACGGCCTGGGCTACACACGTGCTACAATGGTCGGTACAGAGGGTTGCCAAGCCGCGAGGTGGAGCTAATCTCACAAAACCGATCGTAGTCCGGATCGCAGTCTGCAACTCGACTGCGTGAAGTCGGAATCGCTAGTAATCGCAAATCAGAATGTTGCGGTGAATACGTTCCCGGGCCTTGTACACACCGCCCGTCACACCATGGGAGTGGGTTGCACCAGAAGTAGCTAGTCTAACCTTCGGGGGGACGGTTACCACGGTGTGATTCATGACTGGGGTGAAGTCGTAACAAGGTAGCCGTAGGGGAACCTGCGGCTGGATCACCTCCTTAATCGAAGACATCAGCCTGCTGATGAGCTCCCACACGAATTGCTTGATTCATTGTGTAAAGACGATGCTGTAACGCGACCCTGTTATAGGTCTGTAGCTCAGTTGGTTAGAGCGCACCCCTGATAAGGGTGAGGTCGGCAGTTCAAATCTGCCCAGACCTACCAATTACTTGGTGCGGCTGGTCAAATGGGGCCATAGCTCAGCTGGGAGAGCGCCTGCCTTGCACGCAGGAGGTCAGCGGTTCGATCCCGCTTGGCTCCACCACTCTTTCAGGTTTCGCAGCACTGCTCAGAACTTAGAAATGAACATTCGGTGATGAATGTTGATTTCTGACTTTTGTCAGATCGTTCTTTAAAAATTCGGATATGTGATAGATAGACTGAATACCAGTTTCACTGCTGGTTATTCAGGCTAAGGTAAAATTTGTGAGTTCTGCTCAGCAATGAGCAACATGCGAATTTTCGGCGAATGTCGTCTTCACAGTATAACCAGATTGCTTGGGGTTATATGGTCAAGTGAAGAAGCGCATACGGTGGATGCCTTGGCAGTCAGAGGCGATGAAAGACGTGGTAGCCTGCGATAAGCTTTGGGGAGTCGGCAAACAGACTGTGATCCAGAGATCTCTGAATGGGGGAACCCAGCCAGCATAAGCTGGTTATCTTGTACTGAATACATAGGTGCAAGAGGCGAACCAGGGGAACTGAAACATCTAAGTACCCTGAGGAAAAGAAATCAACCGAGATTCCCTTAGTAGTGGCGAGCGAACGGGGACCAGCCCTTAAGCTGGTTTGAGATTAGTGGAACGCTCTGGAAAGTGCGGCCATAGTGGGTGATAGCCCCGTACACGAAAATCTCTTGCCAGTGAAATCGAGTAGGACGGAGCACGAGAAACTTTGTCTGAACATGGGGGGACCATCCTCCAAGGCTAAATACTACTGACTGACCGATAGTGAACCAGTACCGTGAGGGAAAGGCGAAAAGAACCCCGGAGAGGGGAGTGAAATAGAACCTGAAACCGTATGCGTACAAGCAGTGGGAGCCTACTTTGTTAGGTGACTGCGTACCTTTTGTATAATGGGTCAGCGACTTATATTCAGTGGCGAGCTTAACCGAATAGGGGAGGCGTAGCGAAAGCGAGTCTTAATAGGGCGCTTTAGTCGCTGGGTATAGACCCGAAACCGGGCGATCTATCCATGGGCAGGTTGAAGGTTAGGTAACACTGACTGGAGGACCGAACCGACTACCGTTGAAAAGTTAGCGGATGACCTGTGGATCGGAGTGAAAGGCTAATCAAGCTCGGAGATAGCTGGTTCTCCTCGAAAGCTATTTAGGTAGCGCCTCATGTATCACTGTAGGGGGTAGAGCACTGTTTCGGCTAGGGGGTCATCCCGACTTACCAAACCGATGCAAACTCCGAATACCTACAAGTGCCGAGCATGGGAGACACACGGCGGGTGCTAACGTCCGTCGTGAAAAGGGAAACAACCCAGACCGTCAGCTAAGGTCCCAAAGTCATGGTTAAGTGGGAAACGATGTGGGAAGGCTTAGACAGCTAGGAGGTTGGCTTAGAAGCAGCCACCCTTTAAAGAAAGCGTAATAGCTCACTAGTCGAGTCGGCCTGCGCGGAAGATGTAACGGGGCTCAAACCATGCACCGAAGCTACGGGTGTCATCTTTGATGACGCGGTAGAGGAGCGTTCTGTAAGCCTGTGAAGGTGAGTTGAGAAGCTTGCTGGAGGTATCAGAAGTGCGAATGCTGACATGAGTAACGACAATGCGAGTGAAAAACTCGCACGCCGAAAGACCAAGGTTTCCTGCGCAACGTTAATCGACGCAGGGTTAGTCGGTCCCTAAGGCGAGGCTGAAAAGCGTAGTCGATGGAAAACAGGTTAATATTCCTGTACTTCCAGTTATTGCGATGGAGGGACGGAGAAGGCTAGGCCAGCTTGGCGTTGGTTGTCCAAGTTTAAGGTGGTAGGCTGAGATCTTAGGCAAATCCGGGATTTCAAGGCCGAGAGCTGATGACGAGTGCTCTTTAGAGCGCGAAGTGGTTGATGCCATGCTTCCAAGAAAAGCTCCTAAGCTTCAGATAACTGGGAACCGTACCCCAAACCGACACAGGTGGTTAGGTAGAGAATACCAAGGCGCTTGAGAGAACTCGGGTGAAGGAACTAGGCAAAATGGCACCGTAACTTCGGGAGAAGGTGCGCCGGTGAGGGTGAAGCACTTGCTGCGTAAGCCCACGCCGGTCGAAGATACCAGGCCGCTGCGACTGTTTATTAAAAACACAGCACTCTGCAAACACGAAAGTGGACGTATAGGGTGTGACGCCTGCCCGGTGCCGGAAGGTTAATTGATGGGGTTAGCGCAAGCGAAGCTCTTGATCGAAGCCCCGGTAAACGGCGGCCGTAACTATAACGGTCCTAAGGTAGCGAAATTCCTTGTCGGGTAAGTTCCGACCTGCACGAATGGCGTAACGATGGCGGCGCTGTCTCCACCCGAGACTCAGTGAAATTGAAATCGCTGTGAAGATGCAGTGTATCCGCGGCTAGACGGAAAGACCCCGTGAACCTTTACTATAGCTTTGCACTGGACTTTGAGCTTGCTTGTGTAGGATAGGTGGGAGGCTTTGAAGTGGGGACGCCAGTTCTCATGGAGCCATCCTTGAAATACCACCCTGGCAACCTTGAGGTTCTAACTCAGGTCCGTTATCCGGATCGAGGACAGTGTATGGTGGGTAGTTTGACTGGGGCGGTCTCCTCCCAAAGAGTAACGGAGGAGTACGAAGGTGCGCTCAGACCGGTCGGAAATCGGTCGTAGAGTATAAAGGCAAAAGCGCGCTTGACTGCGAGACACACACGTCGAGCAGGTACGAAAGTAGGTCTTAGTGATCCGGTGGTTCTGTATGGAAGGGCCATCGCTCAACGGATAAAAGGTACTCCGGGGATAACAGGCTGATACCGCCCAAGAGTTCATATCGACGGCGGTGTTTGGCACCTCGATGTCGGCTCATCACATCCTGGGGCTGAAGCCGGTCCCAAGGGTATGGCTGTTCGCCATTTAAAGTGGTACGCGAGCTGGGTTTAGAACGTCGTGAGACAGTTCGGTCCCTATCTGCCGTGGACGTTTGAGATTTGAGAGGGGCTGCTCCTAGTACGAGAGGACCGGAGTGGACGAACCTCTGGTGTTCCGGTTGTCACGCCAGTGGCATTGCCGGGTAGCTATGTTCGGAAGAGATAACCGCTGAAAGCATCTAAGCGGGAAACTTGCCTCAAGATGAGATCTCACTGGAGCCTTGAGCTCCCTGAAGGGCCGTCGAAGACTACGACGTTGATAGGTTGGGTGTGTAAGCGCTGTGAGGCGTTGAGCTAACCAATACTAATTGCCCGTGAGGCTTGACCATATAACACCCAAGCAATCTGCTACGCAGATTGTGGTGGTGAAGACGAAAGACCCGAAAGTTCGTACGACCACAAATTCACATATCCGAATTAGCCAAGAGTGTTCCTAAGACATTCTGGCAACAGAATTTCTTGACGACCATAGAGCATTGGAACCACCTGATCCCATCCCGAACTCAGTAGTGAAACGATGCATCGCCGATGGTAGTGTGGGGCTTCCCCATGTGAGAGTAGGTCATCGTCAAGATTCATTTCGCAAAACCCCTATCTGCGCGAGCAGGTAGGGGTTTTGTCTTTAAGTAGAGAGTACAGAGATTCGCTGGCACGTCCCTCGGACGGACCGGCACACAGAATTTCTTGACGACCATAGAGCATTGGAACCACCTGATCCCATCCCGAACTCAGCAGTGAAACGATGCATCGCCGATGGTAGTGTGGGGCTTCCCCATGTGAGAGTAGGTCATCGTCAAGATTCAATTCCGAAGCCCCTGATCGCGATGCGGTCAGGGGCTTTGTCTTTTCAGGGTACCAATGCACGTGATTGCTGTATGAGACAACCCAGCGCCTTGGACTGGGCTGTCTCGCAGGGAACAAAGTTGCAAGCATCAGCAGCGTGGGAGCGGGCTAGCCCCGCGATGCGGTGTATGGCACCGGCTTCGCCGGTGATCGCGGGGCTGATGCTTGAAAACCTGTACCCTGCGCGAAAGCGCAGCCCGAACAGTCATCCCCCGACCCCTGACATCCAAGACAAAAAAAGGCCGCTCCCGGTTGGGAGCGGCCTTTTTGCTATCGGGGCAAACGCCCCTGCCAGTGATCTCAGCTCAGTAGGTTACGCACATTGCCCATCGCCTCGTCGGCAAAGCCCTGCAGGAACGCCTGGAAGCCCGGCAGGTCCTGCGGACCACCTTCCCAGGGCTCGGCCTGGATGGTCCAGGTCGCACGGCTGCGGTTGGCATCGATCACCTGCACTTGCATGGCAGCCCACAGGTTGCCGATATTCAGGCTGGTGTAGATCAGGCTCCAGGTCATGTGCATGGCCTGCTCGTCACGGCTGTTCAACTGCTCGATCACCACGTTGCCATCCTTGAACAGCTTCTTGCGCACCGAGCGCACGCCACTGCCGGTCATCTCGATGTGCGCCAGCGCAGGGATGAACACCGGGAAGCCGGCGAAGTTGCCGACGATGTTCCACACGCTGGCGGCTGGGGCGGCGATCTCGACGCTGGAAACCACCAGGCAGCCTTGCGGGTTGCGGATCAGGGTGTCGGGTTTGAGTGTTTGCATGGGATGTTGCTCCTGTTGTGGATTGAAGGGATCAGATAAAACCGATGTCGGCCAGGTAGCGGCAGCCGCGGCTGAGCAGCGCCGGGTCCTTGCTCGGGTAACGGGCGCCCATGCGCTGAACGCCGGCACGGGCGTTGTCGTGGGCGATGCCGGAGATGTCACCGATGTCTTCCTCGAAACCGTCCAGATAGAAGCCCAGGACGTCGTACAGCGCGTTGTCGCGGTCGACCCGGGCCAACTGGCGCTGCCATTGCTCGACGCTCACCAGCTCGAAGGCATGGCCCTGCGCATGGAACGACGCCAGATAGTCACGCCAGCGCAGCGGTTCGGGGTTGTGCAGGTTGAACACGCATTGGCCAGCCTGGTGGCGGCTGCTGTGGAAGGCGATGAAACGGGACAGGAAGTCCACTGGCATGAGGTCGAAGTCGATCTCCAGCCCCGGCACCTGGCCCAGTTGCAGCGAACCCTTGAGCATCAGCATCAGTCGATTGCGCTGGGGCTGGCAGGCGCCCGTGCGGCTGTCGAAGGTGATGTTGCCCGGGCGGAACAGGTTGACCCACACGCCCTGCTCGCGGGCGCGGCTGAGGATGCGCTCGCCGACCCACTTGCTCAGGTTGTAGCCATTACGGATATAGATCGGCGGGGTACTGACCGGATCGCTCTCCAGCACGCGACCATCGTTGTCCACGGCGCTGCACGCGGACAGGGTCGAGACGAAGTTGAAGATCTTCTTGCGTCGGCCTTCGCACAGCCGCAGGCACTCGAACAACGGCTCGATGTTGTCGGCGGCCAGCACCTCGTAGTCGAGCACATGGTTGACCTGCGCGGCGTTGTGCAGCAAGGCGCCATAGTGGTTGTCCAGGTCGTCGTAATCGGCCTGGGACAAGCCCAGCAGCGGCTTGCGCAGGTCTGCCTCGAGTACCCGCACGCGGCTCAGGTCCAGGTTGATGTGGTTGTCCTGCAGGGCCTTGGTGAAGCGCTCCTCGGCGGACCGCCCACCGGCTCGGCGTACCAGACAGGCAACTTCGGTGGCGCCCCATTCCAGCAAAGCTTCGACGAGGTGCACGCCAAGGAAGCTGTTTGCCCCCGTGACGATGACCTTGTGCACATCGCCCAGACGTTCCATCGGCAGTACCTGCAAGCCGAGATCGCGGTTGGCGTCCTGCTCCAGGCGCGCCAGGGAGGTCTGCAGCGCATCATCGTTGCCGTCGAGTAGCGCACCCAGGCGCTGCAAGGTCGGCTGCTCGATGAAACGGTTGATTGCCACGCCTTGGCCGAAGTGTTCCCTTACCTCCAGCAACAGGCGTGACAGCAGGATCGAGTGCCCGCCCAGATTGAAGAAGCTGTCGTCCATGGAGATGTTGGCTGGTGGTAGTTCCAGCAACCCGCTCCACAGCTGCAGCAGGTGCTTCTCGGTCTCGGTCGTCGGTGCGATGCGCGCGTTCGTCGGTAGGGGCAGTGGTCGTGCCGACAGTGCCCGGCGGTCCACCTTGCCGTTGGCCGTATAGGGCATGTGCTCCAGCACCTGGTAGAACATCGGGCGCATGTAGTCGGGTAGGTGCCGCTCGGCATGCTCACGCAACACGGCTTGCGCATCGGCCCGCTGCGGATGGGCGAGGAAGGCCAGGATCCGGCGCTGCGCGTCGATCACCACCGCTACCTGGGCGAACAGGTGACTGTCGCGCAGGCAGTGTTCGATCTCCTCGGGCTCGACCCGGAAGCCTCGGATCTTCACCTGGTTGTCACGCCGTCCGCACAGCTCGATGCCTTGGGCGGTCCACTTGCCGATGTCTCCGGTGCGATAGGCTCGCAGCGTGCGGCCTGCGGGCAGGCTCAGCTCGACGAAGCGTTCGGCGGTCAGTGCAGGCTTGTTCAGATAGCCCAGGCCGACACCGGGCCCGGCGATGTACAGCTCGCCAGGGGTCTGCTCCGCTACCGGTCGCAGATCCTGGTCAAGTATCAGCACCTGGGTGTTGGCGATGGGCAGGCCCAGGTTGCGGTTGCTGTCGCCGCTGGCGAACACCCGGGTGGTGGCCAGCACGGTGGTTTCCGTCGGCCCGTAGATGTTGTGCATCCGGCACTGGCCGGCCAGGCGGGTGATGACCTCCGGCTCACAGACGTCGCCGCCAGTGATCAGATGACGCAGGCCGAGGTGGAGATCGCGGGGCAGGATGCTCAGCAGGGCCGGTGGCAGGAACGCATGGCTGACCTCCTGGCTGTGGATAAGTTGTACCAGTTGCCGCGGATCACGGCGTTGGTCCTCGCTGGGCACTACCAGCTCGGCACCGCAGAGGAAGGTCGGCAGGATGTCCAGCAGCGAGGCATCGAAGCCGATGGTGGAGAACTGCAGCACCCGGCTGTGCCCGTCCAGGGCCACATGCTCGCGATACCAGGCCATGAAGTGCGCCAGGTTGCGCTGGCTGAGCAGCACGCCCTTGGGCTGGCCGGTGGTGCCGGAGGTGTAGATCGCCACGCACGCCTGCCCTGCGCCGGCCTGGCGCAGCGCCAGGCCAGGCAACGGCATGCCCGGTGTCGTAGCGAGGCTGCGAACATCCACATGGGGGATATCCACAGGCACATGCCCGTCATGCAGCACGACGCAGGCACCGGCATCCTCGAGGATCGACTGGCGTCGTTCGGCCGGTGTGGCCGGGTCCAGCGGCAGGTAGATGGCCGCACAGCCCAGCACCGCCAGCAGGCTGGCATAGAGGTCAGGCGACTTGTCCATGCACACGGCGACCACCGGTGGCTGTTCGCCGGGTTCAGGCAGCAGCGGTACCAGGGCCTGCTGGATGGCGACGGTGCGGGCATGCAACTGGCGATAGCTGGAGCGCTGGCCGCCATGGTTCAGGGCGAAGCGTTCGGCATGCAGGCGCAGGCTGTGCTCCAGTGTCTCGACCAGGCTCGTTTCGGCCTGCTCCAGCAGGTCGGCGCGCAGTGTGCGGTTGAATGGATGGCGGAAGGCCAGTGCCTCCAGCCAGTCCAGGCTATGCTCGCGCTCCTGGTCGCCGGGGCTTACTGCGGGCGCTTCCTGCAGATGCGCCGGATTGCGGGCAAAACGGGTGACTTGCAGGGCCAGTTGATCACACAAGGCCTGCAGGGCGTCTTCACACAACTGCTGGCCGTTGCCGGAGCTTGGCGTGTGGATCGCTGCTCGCTGAATCAGCCGCTGGGCGCTGGCACTGCCGCACCAGCACAGGGCTTCCAGTTGTGGCAGGGGCTCGGCGAAGCTGGCGCCCAGGCGCAGCCTGAGCAGCGGCGTGTCACCCAGAGGCTGCCAGTCGCTGCTGCCGAGTATCAGGCTGCCGTCTTCCACCACCAGGTCTGGCCGGACCGACAGCCGCTGGCGCAAGGCTTGCCCGCTGTCGACGGTGGCCGGGCCATGGCCGTGCTCATCAAGGAGGCGGGCGAATGCCTTCAGGGTGGGACTGTTGCCCACCAGGAGTATGTCGAGGCGTCTCATATCCAGGTCCTCAGGGCAGGTAGTCGCGCAGGGCGTCTTGCACACAGGGCGACTCGAGCATCGAGCTGCTGCGGAAGAAACGCAGGATGTTGCCCAGCAGCGGATGCTGGTGGTTGATTGGGTAGGCCAGGCCTTGCGCTTCATCGCGCAAGGCCTGGCGCACCGTTTCGTTCACCGGCAAAGCAGCGATCAGGGCGCAGTCGAAAGCCTGCTGGATGTCGCTGGTCAGGTATTGGCGCAGGAACAGCGGCAGCACCTTGGCGATCGCCTGACGATCCGTCTCTGGCGCGGTGTGCCAGTAGATGCGCGTCAGCCGCGCCCAGAAGCTGGAATGACGGCCTTCGTCCAGCAGGTGATCGGCCATCAGTCCCTTCACCGAGGGCTTGACCGAGTCGTCCTTGGCAAAGGCCGCGACATCGTCGGTCAGGGTGTTCTCGGCGATGCCCACGCAGATCAGTTCCAGCGCATCGCGCAGGCCCTCGGGCACCTGGTCCAGCACGGCCGGAATGGCGCGGCTGAGTTCGATCTCCTGGGGCAGGGCGATCGGCTCGATGCCGGTCAGGGCGATGGTCTGCTGCAGGAAGTCCATCGCCACCAGGGCGTGATAGTCCTCGTCCACCACCACGGTCATCGCGTCGTAGCGGCAGGCGAACGGGAACCGCACGGCAAAGCGATCCTTGGCGATGCGCCGGGCGGTGCGGTCGACGATTTCGGTCTCGAAGATCACCACATCGTTGATGAACTTGTAGAGGCTTTGCACCAGCACGAAATCACGCAACTGCGGACATTCGCGCTGGAACGTCGCGCCGAGCACCAGGGGTTGGCGGCTCAGGGGGTAGATCAGTCGCTGGTCATCCTCCACCAGGCGCCGGGGCCGGGTGCGTATGGTCGCCCGAGCCTCCCAGGCCTCGGCAAAGGAGCGGTACTCGAGGGCGTTCATTGGGTGACCTCGGCGACAGGCGTCTGCAGCGAGGCCCGCAGGCGGTCCCACAGCGCCATGCGGCTGTCCACTGCGGCGATGGCGGCCACGTAGACGTCTTCCTGGCGCAGCGGGTCGTGGTCGACCAGGCGGGCCAGCAACTGTTCGGCGGCAGGCCCGTGGTCTTCGGAGTCCACTTCGATGTGGCGCTGCAGGTAGTAACGGAAGGTCGGCGCCTGCTCGGTGCCGATGCCCCACTCGTCGAGGATCTGCTGGAACATCGCCGGAATCACGCTTTCCCGGCCGTGCAGGAAGGCGGCCGCGACCCGGTGGGCCGGTGCGTCGAGGGCAACCTCGAGGGTGTCGCGGACGAATCGCTGGGCGGCCTCACTGGCACCGCAGCGCAGCAGGGCATCGATGGCCGTGATGCCCTGCTGCTGCAGGGTGATGAAGCGATCAATGGCCTGGGTGCTGGCACCGACTTCGCGCATGGCATCCAGGTACAGCTCGAAGTGGCTGTAGTGGCCGTGGTCGAGGCGGTCGTCCGATTCTTCGCCCAGCACGATCTCGTTGATCAGACGCGCAGCGGCCGGGTCCGCCGGCGGTAGCCAGGGCAGGCTGACGCAGGTCAGCTCCTGCTGCAGGCGCTTGGTCAGTGACATGAAGTCCCAGACTGCGAAAACATGGGTTTCCATGAACCGGCGCAGTGTCTGCAGCGAGTCGATTTCGGAAAAGAGTGGGTGCAGGGAAAGTTCATGTTTTTTGTCGGAAAGTGTGCGCTTCAATGTGCTCATGATGAGGTCCGTTATGGATGGCATTCAGGGGTTAAGTTGCTCTGCACATTGCTCGTTATATAAATTCCAGGCGAAGTGATGCCTCGAATGAAATTTCGACATCGAACAACGATTAGGGGCCGGCAGGGCTTGTCTGGCAAGGCGTCCACGGTGATGCCTGGCCGCCCTTGGCTGGCGCTATAAAAGTTAGAACAACTTCAAAGTTTGTCGCAATTGTTTTTTTGATTATTTTGCGCTCGGACTTTTCTTGAAATATAAGTGTCCGAATAAAACTTTGAGTAAGTTTTATTTTGGCAATATGTGCTCCTTCCGATAAATAACGATCAGAAAAATAGACACAGAGTGAATGCCTCACTCGGAGCACTGATGAACGGAGATGGGAGAGTGACTATTGGAGGGCGGCTGATCGCGTGCGGTCCTTGCCCTGGTGCCAGATTCCTTCTGCAGGTGAATGAGGAGGCAGGCGGCCAGGTCCACGTCTGATGATCAGCGGCCGCTGCGGGGAGTAGAGTGTGCCCAAAATGCTGGCACTGCCATGGCCTGCGACGGACCGGGCAGTGGAAATACCCTGATCAGCGTGTGGATGGCAGGAGGGGAGGGTTAGTAGCTGAGCAGCCCGAGGTGGCTGTTGAAGATGCGCACCAGACGCTGGTTGAGCAGCGAGGCATCGACCGATTGCCCCGGCAATTCAATCAGCTCCAGCTCTCGCCTTACCAGTCTGTGCCAGCCGAGCATCGCCGCCAGGGAGCCAGGCGGGTAGAGCACGGTCATCGGCACGTGCAATGGAAGGTTGCTGGTACTGAACTGCGGGCTGTCACAGCTTGAAACAAACAAGTGACGGGTTTGCCCCGGACTCGCCTCCTGCACCTGTTGCATCAGGGCTAGGGCGATGTGCGCGCCCAACCCTTGGGCGAACATGGCGTGGGGTTGTGTAAGGTAAGGCTCAAGCTGCTCGCGCAGGGCCAGGGTCAGGCGCCCGGCCACGGGCAGTGCGGCGGAGTGTTCCAGGTCGGCAATGCTCGGGACATCGACCGCGACCAGTTCGATGGGGTCGCTGAGGGTTCTTGCCCAAGTACGATACTGGGCAAGTTGTTGCCGGGTGCTGGCCAGGCAGATCAAGCGGATCCTGGACGGCTGGTCGGGCGTGATTTCCTGTCGCGTCTGCACGTGCACTGCCGTTCCTTGTGGCGGATCGTGTCTGCGCAGCGACGCGGTCGTTGAGGTCGGCTGCGCGGTTGAGCAGGATCAGTTGCCCGATTGCCTGTCGAGGTAGCTCCTGATGGTGCGCGCGGCGTGGTTCAGGTGCTCTTCCAGGAGCTCGATGGCTTTGTCCACCAGTTTGTCGCTGGCGGCGTCGACCAGGGCGATGTGATCGTCCTGGGTGAGCTTGCCCAGCCCCATCGAAGATAGGTGGAAGCGCAGGAAGCGTTCCTCTTCGTTGAGCTCGATCTCGATCATGCGCAGTAGCTTCTGGTTCTGCGCCTTGCTGTAGAGGGCCATGTGGAACAAACGGTTGAGCCGGCCGATTTCGGCGTGACGGGTCTCGCTTTCGAGCTGGCGGATATACCCCCTGGCCTGGGCGATGTCCTCGGCATCGAGCAAGGGGATCGACTGGCGCAGCGCCTCGGTCTCGAGCAGCACGCGCAAGGCGTAGGTGTCGACGGCATCCTCGCCGATCAGTGGCGCCACCACGGCACCTTTGTGCATCACCACCTGCAGCAGGGACTGGGCCTCGAGCTGGCGCAGGGCCTCGCGCACAGGCATGCGGCTGACGCCGAACAGGGTCGCCAGCTCTTGCTGGCGCACGGCGGTGCCCGGTGGCAGGCGGCCGTCGAGGATGGCACTGCGCAGGCGCTCTTCTATGACACTGCGGGCCAGGTGCGGCGGTACCTGCTCGCTGCCCAGCACGGTGCTCAGGAGTTTGGGTTTCTCAGCCACGCGTGGTTCGCCTCGGCAACATGAAAATTGGATCCAATTACCCTAGTGAGGGTAGGGGGCGCTTGTCAAACGGATTGATCAAGCCGGTGCGCCATGGCGCACTGACGAAACGCGGCTATCGTGAAGCAAGTTGCCGGCATTGGGAAGATGGCCAAGGTCGCCAGCCCTTGTACGAAGCGGGTTTGCCGACAGTTGGCAGTACAGGCACCCGGTGCCATTGTCTTTTGCCGCGTCAGCCCGCACCATCGCTGCTTTCGACTGATCTGAACAGGTGTCCGCAGTGGCGATACCTTGGCCCCTCAATGCGACCGTACGCCGGCTCGGCCTTGCCGTGCTGCTCGGCTGCCTGTGGCTGGGCGCTACCCAGGCGGATTGGGACTTCTCGCAGATCAGCCGCCGTGCGCAGGCCCTGTACGGCCCGTTGGGCCCGGGCCAGGGACGCATCGATGCCTGGCAGAACCTGCTGACGGCACAGAAGCAGGGCAGCGAGCTGGAGCAGTTGCAGGTGGTCAACCTGTTCTTCAACAAACAGTTGCGCTATGTCGAGGACATCGACCTGTGGCACGAGGTGGACTACTGGGCTACGCCGGTGCAGTCGCTGATCAAGGGCGCGGGCGATTGTGAGGACTATGCCATCGCCAAGTATTTCAGCCTGCGGCGCATGGGCATTCCGGCGGAAAAGCTGCGCATCACCTACGTCAAGGCCCTGCGCCAGAACCGTGCGCACATGGTCCTGACCTATTATTCAAGCCCACAGGCCCAGCCTCTGGTGCTTGACAGCCTGATGGACGCCATCAAGCCGGCCAGCCAGCGTACCGACCTGCTGCCGGTGTATGCCTTCAATGGTGAAGGCCTGTGGCTGACCGGCGCTGGCGGCAACAAGAAGGTCGGGGACACCAAGCGCCTGTCACGGTGGCAGGACTTGCTGAAGAAAATGCAGGCCGAAGGGTTCCCGGCCGAACCGGTTTACTGAAGGAGCACAGATGTCACTGTTCAAACAATTGCTGCTAGCCATTTGCCTGTTCCTGGTGGTCGCCTTCAGTGGCAGCTTCATGGTCAGCCTGGAGAGCTCGCGCAGCCAGTACGTCAACCAGCTGCGTTCCCATGCCCAGGATGCGGCGACCGCGCTGGCGCTGTCGCTGACGCCGAACATCGACGATCCGGCGATGGTCGAGCTGATGGTCAGCTCGATCTTCGACAGTGGCTACTATTCGAGCATCAAGGTCATCGACCTGGACTCCAATGCCGTGCTGGTCGAGCGTCATGCCGAGCCCGACGCGGGTGGCGTGCCGGGTTGGTTCATCCAGCTGATCGGCCTGGACCCGGCCGGCGGTGACGCCATTGTCAGCCGTGGCTGGCAGCAGGCGGCGCGGGTCGAGGTGATCAGCCATCCGATGTTTGCCCTGGCCAAGCTCTGGCAGAGCGCCCTGGGCAGCCTGGGCTGGCTGTTGTTGTGCGGCGCGGCGAGCGCGGTGCTCGGGGCCCTGCTGCTGCGTCGCCAGCTGAGGCCGCTCGACTACATGGTGGCGCAGTCCCACGCCATTGCCCGCCGTGAGTTCCTCAGCCTGCCGGAGTTGCCGCGTACGCCCGAGCTGCGCCGGGTGGTGCAGGCGATGAACCAGATGGTCGAGAAGCTCAAGGCGCTGTTCACCGAGCAGGCCGAGCGCAGCGAGAAACTGCGTGCCGAGTCGTACCAGGACAGCCTCACCGGGCTGGCCAACCGCCGTTACTTCGAAATGCAGCTCAATGCCCGGGTCAGCAACCTGGAGGAGGCCCGGGCCGGCTACCTGCTGTTGCTGCGTGTCCAGGACCTGGCGGGCCTGAACGCGCGCCTGGGGGGCCAGCGCACCGACCAGTTGCTGCAGGCGGTGGGCGAGCAGTTGCGCCGCACCTGTGCGAACTTCCCCGAAACCAATGACCTGATCACCCGTAGCCGTGGCGGCGAGTTCGCGGTGTTGGCGCCGGGCATGGTGCATGACGAGGCGATCCAGTTGGCCCAGGCCCTGGAAACCACCTTGCAGAGCTTGCACGAGACCGGCGCCAGCGATGTCGACCCGGTGGCCTGCATCGGCCTGGCGCCCTACAGTCCTGGGGATGCCCCGCCAGCGTTGCTCAAGCTCGCCGACGAGGCCCTGGCCCGCGCCGAGAGCCAGCCCGCGCCGGGGTGGGTATGCTTGGAGCAGGGCGCCGCAGGCCAGGCCGCCGACAGCCACCACGCCTGGCACACGCGCCTGGACCAGGCGTTGGGCAAGGGCCAGTTCGAGCTGTTCTTCCAGCCGGTCGTGGATGCCAGGGCGCCGGAGCGGGTGCTGCACTACAAGGTCATCTCGCGCCTGCACGACGAGCAGGGCGAAGCCCTGGCGGCCGGCCGTTTCCTGCCGTGGCTGGAGCGCTTCGGCTGGATGGCGCGGCTGGACCTGCTGGTGCTGGAAAAAGTGCTCAAGCACTTGCAGGGGCATGGTGAGGCGCTGGCGCTGAACCTGTCGGCCGCGACCCTGGCCGACCCCCAGGCGCTGCAGCGGGTTTACGAGCTGCTTGGGCAGCATGGGGCGCTGGGGCGGCGGCTGACCTTCGAGATCGGCGAAGAGCAATTGCCCGAGCAGTCGGCGCTGGAACAACTGACCCGACGCCTGCGCGCACTGGGCTTCAGCCTGGCGCTGCAGCGCTTCGGCGGGCGCTTCAGCATGATCGGCAACCTCGCCCACCTGGGGCTGGCCTACCTGAAGATCGACGGTGGCTACATCCGCAACATCGACCAGGAGCGGCACAAGCGCCTGTTCATCGAGGCCATCCAGCGCGCGGCGCACAGCATCGACCTGCCGTTGATCGCCGAGCGGGTAGAGACCGAAGGGGAGCTGAAGGTACTACGGGAGATGGGTGTGCAGGGGATCCAGGGGCAACTGGTCGGTGGGCCGGCGCCCTGGCGTTAAGTTAAAGCCTGTGGGAACGGGCAGGCCACTACCACAGGCGCAAACAATGGCCGTTTGATCAGATCAACCCGCCGTCCTCGTCTTCCTCGATCAGGTTGTTCAGGCCGCCCAGCGCCTTGCGTGCGGTGGAGCGGTTGAGCAGCTTGGCTTGGGCGCCCGGTGGCAGGTCGGTGATGCTGAACACGCCCTTGGCGGTCAACACCTCGATCAGGTCCTCCAGTACCCGGATCATGTCCAGGTCGCTCTGCTTGAGCTGCTTGAGGCTGTTCTCGACAACGTCGTCGGCGAACCATTCCTGGATCTCGGCATTGTCTGCCGGGACCATGTCGGTAAAACCGTCAAACGCGGCGGCTTCCACCCGCAGCAACTGGCCTTCGGCGTCGCGTTGCACGTAGAACATGGCGGCGTCCCTCGTCACGATGAATCCTTTTTGGTAGTCAGCAGCATAGGCAAAGTTCACCGGGCATGTAAGCCCGGTGCACGAGTATGCGCGTGAAGGGATGGCTGGAAAAGCCCGCGCCCCGACGCCGGCCCTTGCGGGCCGTGGTCGGGGAGGGGGATCAGCTGTTGGAGTTGTCGATCTTGATGGTCGGGTCGGCGCCGCTGATCAACGAGTTGATCGTGGTGTTGGACCAGTTCACGCCCTCGAGCTTGATGGTCACGTCGGCGTTGGCCAGGCCGCCGGCGGCGTTGAGCTTGCCTTCGGTGCTGACCTGCAGGGTCGACTCGCCATTGACCGTGGTGATCTTCAGGAAGTTGTCGATGGTGCTGGCCTTCTCGCCCTGGAGCAGGTCGCTCAGGTCGAGGCGGTCGCCTTCGCTGGCCTTGAAGTCCTTGATCACGTCCTTGCCCAGGTCGCCGGCCTTCCACACGAAGGTGTCGGCACCGCTGCCGCCGGTCATGATGTCGTCACCCTTGCCGCCGATGAGGATGTCATTGCCGGCACCGCCGAACAGGATGTCGTTGCCTTCGCCGCCGAGCAGGGTGTCGTTGCCGGTGCCACCGAGCAGAATGTCGTTGCCCTTGCCGCCGTCGATGTAGTCGTTGCCACCCTGGCCGAAGATGATGTCGTTGCCGTTGCCGCCCAGCAGGGTATCGGCGCCGTCGTTGCTACGCGAGACATCGAACTCGGCGTAGTTCTCGGTGATGTACTTGTGCATCGCCCGCGCGTCCACGCTGCCCGAGTCGACGCCCAGCTTGTCGGCGACATAGCCGCGGATCGCCTCGACACCGGTGCCGGCAACACCGTCGAAGACCATCAGGTCGCCGAAGATGATGTCATTGCCGTCGCCGCCATTGACCGTGTCGTTGCCCGGCTGGGTGACTTCGGTATGGCCGAGGATCGCCTCGGCCAGCTTGCTCGGGTCGATGTTGGTCTGCGGCTTGCCGTCGGTGTCGTACGGTTTCAGGTCGTTGGTGTTGACGCCGTTGTTGAGGCCGATGGCCTCGACCTCGGACAGGCCCGAGAGCAGCTTGAAGCTGTCCTGCGAGTTGTTCGTGGTGGTGGTGCTTGTGCTGGATCCACTTCCTCCGCGTGTCGACAGTTCATAGCCACCAATACCGTCGGCGCGAATGTCACCCGATAGCGTTGTACTCCAGCCTCCCCGGCCATAGGTCTGTACGGTCAGCGCTCCGTCGCTCCCGATGGTGATGTAGTTCGTGTTGTCCAGGTACTTGCTGACCGTCATGCCAGCCTTGTAATTGATGGAGGCCAGGTAGCTGTCGAAGCTGTTACCGCTAGTGCCCAGGTTTGGGTTGCCTTGCTCGTTGGCCTGGTAGTAGGTCGGCTGGCCATCGGTAATGAAGAAGGTCTGGTTGCTGCCGGTATTCCCTGCGGCCTTGAGAGACTGGAACCAGTTGGCGGTGGTCTTGAAGGCATCCTCGTAGTTGGTGCCGCCGTTGGCATTGAGCGTGTTCAGGGCATTGAGCAAGGTTTGCAGGCCTGCATCGTTCAGGGTCACCGCAACGTTGCTCTTGACCTGGGTGGCGAAGTCCACCAGGAGGATGTTCACGGTACCCGACTGGTCGCCCTTGACGCTGGCGGCCAGGGTCTTGAACACCGATTCCAGGGACTTCTTCGCCGCATCCACGCCGGACGAGCCCATGCTGCCCGAGGTGTCGACGATGAAGGCGAGGTTGTAGTCCTGGCCTGGCACCACGTGCAGGCCGGTGACGTCGGCCACCACCACATCGTTGCCGTCGGTACCGGTGATGTTGTCGCTGTCCGAAGACAGGTTGCTGGTGGTGTAGGACTGCGGGTAGACCGTGACCTTGATGGTGCCTTCGCTGGTCGCGGTGCTGCCGCCGACGCTCTCGGTGGAGGTCGAGCTGACCTTCACGTCGAACTGGCCGGCGTAGTAGGCCGGTGGCTTGATGGTCAGGCCACCCAGGTTCCAGCCGGTGACGTCCACCGCGTCCTTGCCGACGGTGATGGTGTGGCCGGCGTTGTCGGCCAGCACAGAGCCTGCCGGGATGCCGCTGAGCTTGATGCTCAGGGATTCGGAGCCGTCGGTGTCGGTCAGGTTGGTGCTGATGCCCACCAGCTTGACCGGGGCGCCGTTCTCACTGCCTTCGTTGAGCTTGTAGCCGTCGTAGTAGCCCTGGTTGTTGCTACCGTGCAGGTCGCCGACGGTCACGCCGGCGTTGGTCAGGTCCTTGACGCTCGGGTACATCGGGATGTTCGAGCTGTTGAGGTCGGTGACCGCGCCGTTGCCCACCTTGATGTTGACGTCCAGGCTGCCGGGGCCGGCCTGGTTGGCGTTGTAGATCTCCAGGGTGTAGTAGCCGCTGGTGGTCGGGGTGAAGCTGCCGGAGATGGCGCCGCTGCCTGAGCCCCAGGTGCCGCTGGCGACGTTCTTGCCACCCACGACGATCTGCAGGCTGTCGTCGGCGGTGCCGCTGAACGCATAGGTCTTGCCGGCTTCCAGGTAGATCAGGCCGGAGGTCTTCGAGCCCGTGCCAGGCGTCACGGTGGCGACCGTGTCGACGCCGGTGACGGTCTCGCTCTTGCTGGCATTGCCGGAGTTGGCGAAGACGTTCTTCAGCGCATCGCCGGTGATGCCGTTGCCGTTGTTACCCAGGCCGGTGAGGCTGTTCCAGGTTTCCTTGAGCAGGCCGATGGAGTTGACGTTGTTGTTGCCGATGTTCAGGTCAGGCTTGTCGGCCACTGGCGCGATATCGACCTTCATGGTCACTTCGCCGCCGGCGTTGGTGCCGTCGTTGGGCTTGTACTTGATCTGCGCGTAGTCGGCCTGCTTGTTGCCCACGCCGCTGCCACCATAGCCGTCGACGCCCGACTGGTTGGCCAGTGGCACGAACTTGAGCTTGCCGGCGGCGATGTCGGCCTGGCTGATGTTCTGGTTCAGCGACACATCGACCCACGAGGTGCCGTTGAAGAACTTCAGGCTGCCCAGGTCCGGCAGCTTGCTGATGGTCACCGACAGGCCGGTGTTGCCATCGGCGTCACTGACGTTGAAGTCGCCCCACTTGAACACGTAGTCGGTGTCTTCGCTGCCGGTCACGGCGCCACCGGTCGACACCGGCGCGTGGTCGTTGTCGATGATGGTGGTGGTGACGCTGGACTTGCCGGCGTCGACCTGCAGGTTCTCGAAGCCGCCGCCCGCGGCGCCGCTGATCTTGACCGTGAAGTTCTCCGAGCCCTCGACCAGCTTGTCGTCGATGGTCTTGATGTCGAAGGTGGTGCCGCTGCTGCCCGCCGGGATCTTCACGGTGACCACGCCGGTGAAGTCCTGGCCGTCGGTGGCGGTGCCGCTGTAGGTCAAGGTGATGGTCACCTCGGACTTCGACGGGTTGCTCAGGGTCAGGTTGTAGTGGGCGGTGTCACCTTCGGTCACCGAGGTGTCGCCGCTGATGCCGACGGTGGTCAGGTCGCCCTGGCCGCTCGGCTCGTCGGTGACGCTGGTGGTGACGGTGTTGCTGCCCAGGGTCAGCTTCTCGAAGTTGTCGCCGCCGGTGACCGATTCGATCTTGTTGACGATGTTCGGCTGGCCACCGACGTACGGGTCGTCCTTGGCAGTGATGGTGAAGGTGCCGCTGGCGCTGCCGGCCGGGATGGTGACCTTGGTGCCGTCGGTCAGGGTGAAGGTCAGGCCATTGTGGCCGTTGACCGACAGGCCCTGGGCGTTGGTCAGGGTCACGGTGTAGGTGACCTGGCCGCCTTCGGTGACGGTGGTCTTGTCGGCGGACAGGGTGGCGACCACTTCACTGATGGTGTCGCTGATCTGCACGGTGGCGTTGCCGCCCAGTTCCAGATTCTCGAAGGTCTTGCCGGTGACCGTGGCATCGGTGATGCCGACGGTCAGCGAGCTGCCATCCTTGAACACGTCGTCGCCCTGGGCGGCGGCCTTGTACTCGACCTGTGTCTGGCCGGCCGGGATGATCACCTTGGCACCGTTGCTCAGGGTCACGGTCAGGTCCTGCGTCAGCTTCTGGCTGACCTTGACGGTGAACGACGGCTGCTGGTCTTCGGTGACGTTGCCGTTGCCGACGATGGTGACCGAGACCTTATCGCCCTGGTTGCCGGTGCCCGGGGTGCCCGAACCTGGCTCGTCGGTGACGGTAGTCTTCACTTCGTTCTGACCCAGGGTCAGTTTTTCGAAGTTGTCCGCGCCGGTGACGCCGGTGATCTTGTTGCTGATGGTCGGCTGACCGCCGACGAATACATCGTCCGCGGCGGTGATGGTGAAGGTGCCGCTGGCGCTGCCGGCCGGGATGGTGACCTTGGTGCCGTCGCTGAGGGTAAAGGTCAGGCCATTGTGGCCGGTGACCGACAGGCCCTGGGCGTTGGTCAGGGTCACGGTGTAGGTGATCTGGCCGCCTTCGGAAACGGTGGTCTTGTCGGCGGACAAGGTGGCCACGACTTCACTGATGGTGTCGGTGATCTGCACGGTGGCATTGCCACCCAGCTCGAGGTTCTCGAAGGTCTTGCCGGTGACTGTGGCATCGGTGATGCCGACGGTCAGCGAGCTGCCGTCCTTGAACACGTCGTCGCCTTGGGCGGCGGCCTTGTACTCGACCTGGGTCTGGCCGGCCGGAATGACTACCTTGGCGCCATTGCTCAGGGTGACGGTCAGGTCCTGGTCGAGCTTCTGGCTGACCTTGACGGTGAACGACGGCTGCTGGGCTTCGTTGACATCGCCGTTGCCGACGATGGTAACGGAGACCTTGTCGCCCTGGTTGCCGGTGCCTGGAGTGCCCGAGCCCGGTTCGTCGGTCACCGTGGTGGTCAGGGTATTGCTGCCGAGGGTCAGCTTCTCGAAGTTGCCGCCACCGGTGACGGACTCGATCTTGTTGACGATGCTCGGCTGGCCGCCGACGAACACGTCGTCCTTGGCGGTGATGGTGACCGTACCAGTGGCGCTGCCGGCCGGGATGGTGACCTTGGTGCCGTCGCTCAGGGTGAAGGTCAGGCCGTTATGGCCGTTGACCGGCAGACCTTGGGCGTTGGTCAGGGTGACGGTGTAGGTGAACTGGCCACCCTCGGCAACCGTGGTCTTGTCGGCGGACAGGGTCGCGACCACTTCGCTGATGGTGTCGCTGATCTGCACGGTGGCCGAACCGCCGAGCTCGAGGTTCTCGAAGGTCTTGCCGACCACGCTAGCATCGGTGATGCCGACGGTGAGCGGGCCGCCGTCCTTGAATACGTCGTCGCCCTGGACCGGCGCCTTGTACTCGACTTGTGTCTGGCCGGCAGGGATAACTACCTTGGCGCCATTGCTCAGGGTCACGGTGAGGTCCTGGTCGAGCTTCTGGCTGACCTTGACGGTGAACGACGGCTGCTGGGCTTCGTTGACATCGCCGTTGCCGACGATGGTGACCGAGACCTTGTCGCCCTGGTTGTCGGTGCCTGGAGTGCCCGAGCCCGGTTCGTCGGTGACCGAGGTCTTCACTTCGTTCTGACCCAGGGTCAGTTTCTCGAAGTTGTCGGCACCGGTGACGCCGGTGATCTTGTTGCTGATGGTGGCC
Organism: Pseudomonas mosselii; assembly: GCF_019823065.1. NCBI lineage: Bacteria > Pseudomonadati > Pseudomonadota > Gammaproteobacteria > Pseudomonadales > Pseudomonadaceae > Pseudomonas > Pseudomonas mosselii. The sequence continues at coordinate 6,110,838 of NZ_CP081966.1, read as the reverse complement.
TGGCCGCCGACGAACACGTCGTCCGGTGCGGTGATGGTGGCGGTGCCAGTGGCGCTGCCGGCCGGGATGGTGACCTTGGTGCCGTCGGACAGGGTGAAGGTCAGGCCGTTATGACCGGTGACCGACAGGCCCTGGGCGTTGGTCAGGGTCACGGTGTAGGTGATCTGGCCACCCTCAGTGACGGTGGTCTTGTCGGCGGACAAGGTGGCCACGACTTCACTGATGGTGTCGGTGATCTGCACGGTGGCGTTGCCGCCCAGTTCCAGATTCTCGAAGGTCTTGCCGGTGACCGTGGCATCGGTGATGCCGACGGTCAGCGAGCTGCCGTCCTTGAACACATCATCACCTTGGGCGTTGGCCTTGTACTCGACCTGGGTCTGGCCGGCCGGGATGATCACCTTGGCGCCATTGCTCAGGGTGACGGTCAGGTCCTGGTCGAGCTTCTGGCTGACCTTGACGGTGAACGACGGCTGCTGGGCTTCGTTGACGTTGCCGTTGCCGACGATGGTGACCGAGACCTTGTCGCCCTGGTTGCCGGTGCCTGGGGTGCCCGAACCTGGTTCGTCGGTGACGGTAGTCTTCACTTCGTTCTGACCCAGGGTCAGTTTCTCGAAGTTGTCGGCACCGGTGACACCAGTGATCTTGTTGCTGATGGTCGGCTGACCGCCGACGAATACATCGTCCGCGGCGGTGATGGTGAAGGTGCCGCTGGCGCTGCCGGCCGGGATGGTGACCTTGGTACCGTCGGTCAGGGTGAAGGTCAGGCCATTGTGGCCGGTGACCGACAGGCCCTGGGCGTTGGTCAGGGTCACGGTGTAGGTGATCTGGCCGCCTTCGGAAACGGTGGTCTTGTCGGCGGACAAGGTGGCCACGACTTCACTGATGGTGTCGGTGATTTGCACGGTGGCGTTGCCACCCAGCTCGAGGTTCTCGAAGGTATGGCCCGGAACCGTGGCATCGGTGATACCGACGGTCAGCGAGCTGCCGTCCTTGAACACGTCGTCGCCCTGTGCGGCGGCCTTGTACTCGGTCTGGGTCTGACCTGCCGGGATCACCACCTTGTCGCCGTTGGACAGGGTGACGGTCAGGTCGTAGCCAAGCTTCTGGCTGACCTTGACGGTGAACGACGGCTGCTGGTCTTCGGTGACGTTGCCGTTGCCGACGATGGTGACGGAGACCTTGTCGCCCTGGTTGTCGGTGCCTGGAGTTCCGGTGCCCGGCTCGTCGGTCACGGAGGTCTGCACTTCGTTCTGACCCAGGGTCAGTTTCTCGAAGTTGTCGGCACCGGTGACGCCGGTGATCTTGTTGCTGATGGTGGCTTGGCCGCCAACGAAGACGTCGTCAGGCGCCGTGATGATGGCGGTACCGCTGGCGCTGCCGGCCGGGATGGTGACCTTGGTGCCGTCGCTGAGGGTAAAGGTCAGGCCATTGTGGCCGGTGACCGACAGGCCCTGGGCATTGGTCAGGGTCACGGTGTAGGTGATCTGGCCGCCTTCGGACACGGTGGTCTTGTCGGCGGACAGGGTGGCGACCACTTCACTGATGGTGTCGGTGATCTGCACGGTGGCGTTGCCACCCAGCTCGAGGTTCTCGAAGGTCTTGCCGGTGACTGTGGCATCGGTGATGCCGACGGTCAGCGAGCTGCCATCCTTGAAGACGTCGTCGCCCTGGGCTGCGGCTTTGTACTCGACCTGGGTCTGACCGGCTGGAATGACGACTTTGTCGCCATTGCTCAGGGTGACGGTCAGGTCCTGGCCAAGTTTCTGGCTGACCTTGACGGTGAAGGCCGGCTGCTGGTCTTCGGTGACATCGCCTTTGCCAACGATGGTGACGGTGACCTTGTCGCCTTGGTTGTCAGTGCCTGGAGTACCGGTACCTGGCTCATCGGTCACGGTGGTGGTGACGGTGTTGTCGCCGAGGGTCAGCTTCTCGAAGTTGTCGCCACCGGCAACCGATTCGATCTTGTTCACGATCGAAGGCTGGCCACCGACGAACACGTCGTCCGGAGCGGTGATGGTGAAGGTGCCGCTGGCGCTTCCGGCTGGAATGGTGACCTTGGTGCCATCGGTCAGGGTGAAGGTCAGGCCGTTATGGCCATTGACCGGCAGACCCTGGGCGTTGCTCAGCGTCACGGTGTAGGTGATCTGGCCGCCTTCGGTGACGGTGGTCTTGTCGGCGGTGAGGGTCGCGACGACTTCGCTGACGGTGTCGGTGATTTGGACCGAAGCGTTGCCGCCCAGCTCCAGATTCTCGAAGGCCTTACCATCGACGGCAGCGTCGGTGATGCCAACGGTCAAGGTATCGCCGTCTTTGAAGACGTCATCACCTTGGGCTTTCGCCTTGTACTCGGCCTCGGTCTGACCGGCAGGGATCACGACCTTGTCGCCGTTCGACAGAGTCACGGTCAGGTCGTGGTCCAGTTTCTGGCTGACCTTGACGGTGAAGGCCGGCTGTTGGTCTTCGGTCACATCGCCTTTGCCGACGATGGTGACGGTGACCTTGTCGCCCTGGTTGTCGGTGCCTGGAGTGCCAGTGCCCGGCTCGTCAGTGACGGAGGTCTTCACTTCGTCCTGACCCAGGGTCAGTTTTTCGAAGTTGTCGGCACCTGTCACGCTTTCCAGTTTGTTGGTAATGGTCGGTTGACCACCAACGAACACGTCGTCCGGTGCAGTGATGGTGAAGGTACCGCTCGCGCTACCGGCCGGAATGGTGACCTTGGTGCCATCAGTCAGGGTGAAGATCAGGCCATTGTGGCCGTTGACCGGCAGACCTTGGGCATTGGTCAGGGTCACGGTGTAGGTGATCTGGCCACCTTCGGTGACGGTAGTCTTGTCGGCGGTGAGGGTTGCAACCACTTCACTGATAGTGTCGGTGATCTGCACCGAGGCGTTGCCACCCAGCTCCAGGTTTTCGAAGGACTTGCCATCAACGGCGGCATCGGTGATGCCGACGGTCAGGGTGTCGCCGTCTTTGAAGACGTCGTCGCCTTGGGCCTTGGCCCTGTACTCGGCTTCGGTCTGGCCAGCAGGGATGACCACCTTGTCGCCATTGGACAAAGTGACAGTCAGGTCATGGTCGAGCTTCTGGCTGACCTTGACGGTGAAGGCCGGCTGCTGGTCTTCGGTGACATCGCCTTTGCCGATGATAGTAACGGTGACTTTGTCGCCCTGGTTGTCGATGCCCGGAGTGCCGGTGCCCGGTTCGTCAGTGACCGATGTCTTCACTTCGTCCTGACCCAGGGTCAGTTTTTCGAAGTTGTCGGCACCTGTCACGCTTTCCAGTTTGTTGGTGATGGTTGGTTGACCACCAACGAACACGTCGTCCGGAGCGGCGATGGTGAAGGTACCGCTGGCGCTACCGGCCGGAATGGTGACCTTGGTGCCATCAGTCAGGGTGAAGGTCAGGCCATTGTGGCCGTTTACCGGCAGACCTTGGGCGTTGGTCAGGGTCACGGTATAGGTAATCTGGCCACCTTCGGTGACGGTGGTCTTGTCGGCGGTGAGGGTCGCAACCACCTCGCTGACGGTGTCGGTGATCTGCACCGAAGCGTTACCGCCCAGCTCCAGGTTCTCGAAGGACTTGCCATCAACGGCGGCATCGGTGATACCGACGGTCAGGGTGTCACCGTCTTTGAAGACGTCATCACCTTGGGCTTTCGCCTTGTACTCGGCTTCGGTCTGACCGGCCGGAATAACGACTTTATCGCCGTTGGACAGGGTCACGGTCAGGTCGTGGTCGAGTTTCTGGCTGACCTTGACGGTGAAGGCTGGTTGCTGGTCTTCGGTGACGTCACCTTTGCCGACGATAGTAACGGAGACCTTGTCGCCCTGGTTGTCGGTACCAGGAGTACCAGTGCCAGGTTCATCGGTCACGGTTGTGGTGACGGTGTTGTCGCCGAGGGTCAGCTTCTCGAAGTTGTCGCCACCGGCAACCGACTCGATCTTGTTGACGATGCTCGGCTGGCCACCGACGAATACATCGTCCGGTGCAGTGATGGTGAAGGTACCGCTGGCACTGCCAGCCGGGATGGTCACCTTGGTGCCATCGGTCAGGGTGAAGGTCAGGCCATTGTGGCCATTGACCGGCAGACCCTGGGCGTTGGTCAGGGTCACGGTGTAGGTGATCTGGCCGCCTTCGGTGACGGTGGTCTTGTCGGCGGTGAGGGTCGCGACGACTTCGCTGACGGTGTCGGTGATTTGGACCGAAGCGTTGCCGCCCAGCTCCAGATTCTCGAAGGCCTTGCCATCGACGGCAGCGTCGGTGATGCCGACGGTCAAGGTATCGCCGTCTTTGAAGACGTCATCACCTTGGGCCTTGGCCTTGTACTCGGCTTCGGTCTGACCGGCCGGAATAACGACTTTGTCGCCGTTCGACAGGGTGACGGTCAGGTCGTGGTCGAGCTTCTGGCTGACCTTGACGGTGAAGGCCGGCTGCTGGTCTTCGGTGACATCGCCTTTGCCGACGATGGTGACGGTGACCTTGTCGCCCTGGTTGTCGGTGCCTGGAGTGCCAGTGCCCGGCTCGTCGGTCACGGTCGTGGTGACGGTGTTGTCACCCAGAGTCAATTTCTCGAAGTTGTCGCCACCGGCAACCGATTCGATCTTGTTGACGATCGAAGGCTGGCCGCCGACGAACACGTCGTCAGGGGCGGTGATGGTGAAGGTGCCGCTGGCACTGCCGGCCGGAATGGTGACCTTGGTGCCGTCAGTCAGGGTGAAGGTCAGGCCATTGTGGCCATTGACCGGCAGACCCTGGGCGTTGCTCAGGGTCACGGTGTAAGTGATCTGGCCGCCTTCGGTGACGGTGGTCTTGTCGGCGGTGAGGGTTGCGACGACCTCACTGACGGTGTCGGTGATCTGCACGGTGGCGTTGCCGCCCAGTTCCAGATTCTCGAAGGTCTTGCCATCAACGACTGCATCAGTGATGCCGACGGTCAGCGAGCTGCCATCCTTGAAGACGTCATCGCCCTGGGCATCCGCCTTGTACTCGACCTGGGTCTGGCCAGCCGGAATCACCACTTTGGCGCCGTTGCTCAAGGTGACGGTCAGGTCCTGGTCCAGCTTCTGGTTGACCTTGACGGTAAAGGACGGCTGCAGGTCTTCGGTGACATCGCCGTTGCTGACGATGGTGACGGACACCTTGTTGCCGGTATCCGGATCATCAGTGACGGTGGTGGTGAGTGTTTCCTTGCCGAGCGTCAGTTTCTCGAAGTTGTCCGCGCCGCTGACACCTTCAAGCTTGTTCACGATCGAGGGCTGGCCGCCGACGAATACGTCGCTCGGGGCGGTGATGGTGAAGGTACCGCTGGCGCTGCCGGCTGGAACGGTGACCTTGGTGCCGTCGGTCAGGGTGAAGGTCAGGCCATTGTGGCCATTGACCGGCAGACCCTGGGCGTTGGTCAGGGTCACGGTGTAGGTGATCTGGCCGCCTTCGGTGACGGTGGTCTTGTCGGCGGTGAGGGTCGCAACCACTTCACTGATGGTGTCGGTGATCTGCACCGAGGCGTTGCCGCCCAGCTCCAGATTCTCGAAGGCCTTGCCGTCAACGGCAGCGTCGGTGATGCCGACGGTCAGGGTATCGCCATCCTTGAAGACGTCGTCGCCCTGGGCTTTGGCCTTGTACTCGGCTTCGGTCTGGCCGGCTGGAATGACGACTTTGTCGCCGTTCGACAGGGTGACGGTCAGGTCGTGGTCGAGCTTCTGGCTGACCTTGACGGTGAAGGCCGGCTGCTGGTCTTCGGTGACGTCACCTTTGCCAACGATGGTGACGGCGACCTTGTCGCCCTGGTTGTCGGTGCCTGGAGTGCCGGTACCAGGCTCATCGGTCACGCTCGTGGTGACGGTGTTGTCACCCAGCGTGAGCTTCTCGAAGTTGTCCGCGCCGCTGACGCCTTCGATCTTGTTGACGATCGAAGGCTGGCCGCCGACGAACACGTCGTCCGGAGCGGTGATGGTGAAGGTGCCGCTGGCGCTTCCGGCTGGAATGGTGACCTTGGTGCCATCGGTCAGAGTGAAGGTGAGGCCGTTGTGGCCGGTGACCGACAGACCCTGGGCATTGGTCAAGGTTACGGTGTAGGTGATCTGGCCACCTTCAGACACAGTGGTCTTGTCGGCGGTGAGAGTCGCAACCACCTCGCTGACGGTATCGGTGATCAGGACGGAGGCATTGCCACCCAGTTCCAGATTTTCGAAGGCCTTACCGTCAACGGTGGCATCGGTGATGCCCACGGTCAGGGTGTCACCGTCTTTGAAGACGTCATCACCTTGGGCTTTCGCCTTGTACTCGGCTTCGGTCTGACCGGCTGGAATGACAACTTTGTCGCCGTTCGACAGGGTGACGGTCAGGTCGTGGTCGAGCTTCTGGCTGACCTTGACGGTGAAGGCCGGCTGCTGGTCTTCGGTGACATCGCCTTTGCCAACGATGGTGACGGTGACCTTGTCGCCTTGGTTGTCGGTGCCTGGAGTGCCGGTGCCCGGTTCGTCAGTGACCGATGTCTTCACTTCGTCCTGACCCAAGGTCAGTTTTTCGAAGTTGTCGGCACCTGTCACGCTTTCCAGTTTGTTGGTAATGGTCGGTTGACCACCAACGAACACGTCGTCCGGTGCAGTGATGGTGAAGGTACCGCTGGCGCTACCGGCCGGAATGGTGACCTTGGTGCCATCAGTCAGGGTGAAGATCAGGCCATTGTGGCCGTTGACCGGCAGACCTTGGGCGTTGGTCAGGGTGACGGTGTAGGTGATCTGGCCGCCTTCAGTGACCGTGGTCTTATCCGCAGTCAGGGTCGCAACGACCTCGCTGACGGTGTCGGTGATCTGCACCGAAGCGTTACCGCCCAGCTCCAGGTTCTCGAAGGCCTTGCCGTCGACGGCAGCATCGGTGATACCGACGGTCAGGGTGTCACCGTCTTTGAAGACGTCATCACCTTGGGCTTTCGCCTTGTACTCGGCTTCGGTCTGACCGGCTGGAATAACGACTTTGTCGCCGTTCGACAGGGTGACGGTCAGGTCGTGGTCGAGCTTCTGGCTGACCTTGACGGTGAAGGCCGGCTGCTGGTCTTCGGTGACATCGCCTTTGCCGATGATAGTAACGGTGACTTTGTCGCCCTGGTTGTCGGTACCTGGAGTGCCGGTGCCAGGCTCATCGGTCACGGTCGTGGTGACGGTGTTGTCGCCGAGGGTCAGCTTCTCGAAGTTGTCGCCACCGGCAACCGACTCGATCTTGTTGACGATGCTCGGCTGGCCACCGACGAATACATCGTCCGGTGCAGTGATGGTGAAGGTGCCGCTGGCGCTGCCGGCCGGAATGGTCACCTTGGTGCCATCGGTCAGGGTGAAGGTCAGGCCATTGTGGCCGTTGACCGGCAGACCCTGGGCGTTGGTCAGGGTCACGGTGTAGGTGATCTGGCCGCCTTCGGTGACGGTGGTCTTGTCGGCGGTCAGGGTGGCGACGACTTCGCTGACAGTGTCGGTGATCTGTACCGAGGCGTTGCCGCCCAGCTCCAGATTCTCGAAGGCTTTGCCATCGACAGCGGCATCGGTGATGCCGACGGTCAGGGTATCGCCATCCTTGAAGACGTCGTCGCCCTGAGCCTTGGCTTTGTATTCGGCTTCGGTCTGACCGGCCGGAATAACGACTTTGTCGCCGTTCGACAGGGTGACGGTCAGGTCGTGGTCGAGCTTCTGGCTGACCTTGACGGTGAAGGCCGGCTGCTGGTCTTCGGTGACATCGCCTTTGCCAACGATGGTGACGGTGACCTTGTCGCCTTGGTTGTCAATGCCTGGAGTACCGGTACCTGGCTCATCGGTCACGGTGGTGGTGACGGTGTTGTCGCCGAGGGTCAGCTTCTCGAAGTTGTCGCCACCGGCAACCGATTCGATCTTGTTCACGATCGAAGGCTGGCCACCGACGAACACGTCGTCCGGAGCGGTGATGGTGAAGGTGCCGCTGGCGCTTCCGGCTGGAATGGTGACCTTGGTGCCATCGGTCAGGGTGAAGGTCAGGCCGTTATGGCCATTGACCGGCAGACCCTGGGCGTTGCTCAGCGTCACGGTGTAGGTGATCTGGCCGCCTTCGGTGACGGTGGTCTTGTCGGCGGTGAGGGTCGCGACGACTTCGCTGACGGTGTCGGTGATTTGGACCGAAGCGTTGCCGCCCAGCTCCAGATTCTCGAAGGCCTTACCATCGACGGCAGCGTCGGTGATGCCAACGGTCAAGGTATCGCCGTCTTTGAAGACGTCATCACCTTGGGCTTTCGCCTTGTACTCGGCCTCGGTCTGACCGGCAGGGATCACGACCTTGTCGCCGTTCGACAGAGTCACGGTCAGGTCGTGGTCCAGTTTCTGACTGACCTTGACGGTGAAGGCCGGCTGTTGGTCTTCGGTCACATCGCCTTTGCCGACGATGGTGACGGTGACCTTGTCGCCTTGGTTGTCGGTGCCTGGAGTGCCGGTGCCCGGTTCGTCAGTGACCGATGTCTTCACTTCGTCCTGACCCAAGGTCAGTTTTTCGAAGTTGTCGGCACCTGTCACGCTTTCCAGTTTGTTGGTAATGGTCGGTTGACCACCAACGAACACGTCGTCCGGTGCAGTGATGGTGAAGGTGCCGCTGGCGCTACCGGCCGGAATGGTGACCTTGGTGCCATCAGTCAGGGTGAAGGTCAGGCCATTGTGGCCGTTTACCGGCAGACCTTGGGCGTTGGTCAGGGTCACGGTATAGGTAATCTGGCCACCTTCGGTGACGGTGGTCTTGTCGGCGGTGAGGGTCGCAACCACCTCGCTGACGGTGTCGGTGATCTGCACCGAAGCGTTACCGCCCAGCTCCAGGTTCTCGAAGGCCTTACCATCGACGGCAGCGTCGGTGATGCCAACGGTCAAGGTATCGCCGTCTTTGAAGACGTCATCACCTTGGGCTTTCGCCTTGTACTCGGCCTCGGTCTGACCGGCAGGGATCACGACCTTGTCGCCGTTCGACAGAGTCACGGTCAGGTCGTGGTCCAGTTTCTGACTGACCTTGACGGTGAAGGCCGGCTGTTGGTCTTCGGTCACATCGCCTTTGCCGACGATGGTGACGGTGACCTTGTCGCCTTGGTTGTCGGTGCCTGGAGTGCCGGTGCCCGGTTCGTCAGTGACCGATGTCTTCACTTCGTCCTGACCCAAGGTCAGTTTTTCGAAGTTGTCGGCACCTGTCACGCTTTCCAGTTTGTTGGTAATGGTCGGTTGACCACCAACGAACACGTCGTCCGGTGCAGTGATGGTGAAGGTGCCGCTGGCGCTACCGGCCGGAATGGTGACCTTGGTGCCATCAGTCAGGGTGAAGGTCAGGCCATTGTGGCCGTTTACCGGCAGACCTTGGGCGTTGGTCAGGGTCACGGTATAGGTAATCTGGCCACCTTCGGTGACGGTGGTCTTGTCGGCGGTGAGGGTCGCAACCACCTCGCTGACGGTGTCGGTGATCTGCACCGAAGCGTTACCGCCCAGCTCCAGGTTCTCGAAGGACTTGCCATCAACGGCGGCATCGGTGATACCGACGGTCAGGGTGTCACCGTCTTTGAAGACGTCATCACCTTGGGCTTTCGCCTTGTACTCGGCTTCGGTCTGACCGGCCGGAATAACGACTTTATCGCCGTTGGACAGGGTCACGGTCAGGTCGTGGTCGAGTTTCTGGCTGACCTTGACGGTGAAGGCTGGTTGCTGGTCTTCGGTGACGTCACCTTTGCCGACGATAGTAACGGAGACCTTGTCGCCCTGGTTGTCGGTACCAGGAGTACCAGTGCCAGGTTCATCGGTCACGGTTGTGGTGACGGTGTTGTCGCCGAGGGTCAGCTTCTCGAAGTTGTCGCCACCGGCAACCGACTCGATCTTGTTGACGATGCTCGGCTGGCCACCGACGAATACATCGTCCGGTGCAGTGATGGTGAAGGTACCGCTGGCACTGCCAGCCGGGATGGTCACCTTGGTGCCATCGGTCAGGGTGAAGGTCAGGCCATTGTGGCCATTGACCGGCAGACCCTGGGCGTTGGTCAGGGTCACGGTGTAGGTGATCTGGCCGCCTTCGGTGACGGTGGTCTTGTCGGCGGTGAGGGTCGCGACGACTTCGCTGACGGTGTCGGTGATTTGGACCGAAGCGTTGCCGCCCAGCTCCAGATTCTCGAAGGCCTTACCATCGACGGCAGCGTCGGTGATGCCAACGGTCAAGGTATCGCCGTCTTTGAAGACGTCGTCGCCTTGGGCCTTGGCCTTGTACTCGGCTTCGGTCTGACCGGCTGGAATGACAACTTTGTCGCCATTGGACAGAGTGACAGTCAGGTCGTGGTCGAGCTTCTGGCTGACCTTGACGGTGAAGGCTGGCTGCTGGTCTTCAGTGACATCGCCTTTGCCGACGATAGTAACGGAGACCTTGTCGCCCTGGTTGTCGGTACCAGGAGTACCAGTGCCAGGTTCATCGGTCACGGTCGTGGTGACGGTGTTGTCGCCGAGGGTCAGCTTCTCGAAGTTGTCGCCACCGGCAACCGATTCGATCTTGTTGACGATGCTCGGCTGGCCACCGACGAACACGTCGTCCGGCGCGGTGATGGTGAAGGTACCGCTGGCACTGCCAGCCGGGATGGTCACCTTGGTGCCATCGGTCAGGGTGAAGGTCAGGCCATTGTGGCCATTGACCGGCAGACCCTGGGCGTTGGTCAGGGTCACGGTGTAGGTGATCTGGCCGCCTTCGGTGACGGTGGTCTTGTCGGCGGTGAGGGTCGCAACGACTTCGCTGACGGTGTCGGTGATCTGCACGGTGGCATCGCCACCCAGTTCCAGGTTCTCGAAGGTCTTGCCCGCCACGCTGGCATCAGTCACGCCAAGGGTCACCGAGCTGGCGTCCTTGAACACGTCGTCGCCCTGAGCCGGCAGGCTGTAGGTGGCCTGGGTCTGGCCGGCGCTGATGACCACGGTGGCGCCATTGGACAGGGTCACGGTCAGGTCATGGTCGAGCTTCTGGCTGACCGACACGGTGAAGGTCGGCTGCTCGGCCTCGGTCACGTTGCCATTGCTGGCGATGCTGACGCTCACCGTGTCGATGCTGTCGCTGATCACGGTCTGGGTCGGCGTGGTGTCGGGTTCCAGCTTCTCGAAATTGCCACCGGTGGCACCGGTGATGCTGGTGCTGACCGTGCTGCCATTGACGAACACATCGTTGGCCGGGGTCTGGAAGTCAACGCTGCCGGTGCTTTCGCCGGCCTTGACGGTGATGGTCTGGCCGTTGGACAGGGTGACGGTGACCGGAGTCTGCGCCGGATTGGTAAGGGTCACGGTATAGGTGATCACGCCGCCTTCGGTGACGCTCGGGGTGGCGGTCAGGGTGGCGGTGGTGGTGTCGATCGAGTCGTTGATCTTCGTTTCAGCTGGCGTCGGGTTCGGCTCCAGTTTCTCGAAGTTGCCGCCCGTTGCCCCCGTGATCGTGGTGCTGACGGTGCTGCCGTTGTTGTAGACGTCATTGGCCGGGGTCTGGAAGTCGACACTGCCGGACGACTTGCCGGCCTCGATGGTGACGGTCTGGCCATTGGAGAGAGTGACGGTGACCGGGGTCTGGGCCGGGTTGGTCAGGGTCACGGTGTAGGTGATCACGCCGCCTTCGGTCACGCTCGGGGTCGCGGTCAGGGTGGCGGTGGTGGTGTCGATCGAGTCGTTGATCTTGGTTTCAGCAGGTGCCGGGTTCGGCTCCAGTTTCTCGAAGTTGCCACCCGTTGCCCCCGTGATCGTGGTGCTGACGGTGCTGCCATTGTTGTAGACATCGTTGGCCGGAGTCTGGAAATCAACGCTGCCGGTGCTTTCGCCGGCTTTGACGGTGATGGTCTGGCCATTGGACAGGGTGACGGTGACCGGGGTCTGGGCCGGGTTGTTCAAGGTCACGGTGTAGGTGATCACGCCGCCTTCGGTCACGCTCGGGGTCGCGGTGAGCGTGGCGGTGGTGGTGTCGACCGAGTCGTTGATCTTGGTTTCAGCTGGCGTCGGGTTCGGCTCCAGTTTCTCGAAGTTGCCACCCGTTGCCCCCGTGATCGTGGTGCTGACGGTGCTGCCATTGTTGTAGACGTCGTTGGCCGGAGTCTGGAAGTCGACGCTACCGGACGACTTGCCAGCCTCGATGGTGACGGTCTGGCCATTGGACAGGGTGACGGTGACCGGGGTCTGGGCCGGGTTGGTCAGGGTCACGGTATAGGTGATCACGCCGCCTTCGGTGACGCTCGGGGTGGCGGTGAGCGTGGCGGTGGTGGTGTCGATGGTATCGGTGACCTGGGTAACCGCCGGGGTGGTGCTCGGCGTGACGATCAGGCCGTTACCGCCAGTCGTGCCGGTAATGGTCGCGGAAATCTGGCCGCCATCGATGTAGGGCGTGTCGTTGGCCGGGATGTTGACGTTGACGGTGCCGGTGGTCTGGCCGGCCGGGATCACGATGACGGCGCCGTTGGACAGGGTCACGGTCAGGTTGGTCAGCGGTGGCTGGCCGACGGTGGCGGTATAGACGATGACGCCACCCGCCTCGGTGATCGTGGGGGTGGCGCTCAGGGTCAGCCCTGTGGTGAGCGGGACGTTGGTCGTGTTGGTGCCGGCAGCGTTGCCGTCCAGTCCGCCCAGTTCCTCGTTCGCCAGGCCGGTGGCGAAGCCGATAGGGCCGGTGGGGAAGCCAATGGTCGGGTCGACCACCCCGGCGGTCTCTTCGAGCAGGACGAAGCTGTGTCCGCCGCCGACCGAACCGCCGCCTGCCGCGGCCGGACCAGCTGCGGTGGCTTCCAGCTCGGTGGTCGGGTCGGCACCGGCGGCGATGGCCTGTTGCAACTCTTCGACCGAGGGCGCTGCCTGGGCGGTGGCCTGGTTCAGGTCGATGCTGCTGTCGGGCGCATCGGCGCTCCACTGGGTGTCGCGGCCCAGGTCGAGCACACGGCCGTCGGCCAGTTCCAGGGTGACCGCGCCGCCCGCGCCGGTGTCTACCTGTTCGCCCGCCAGCAGGCGATCGCCTTCGATCAGTACGCGCCGGATGCCTTCTGGGGAAACTGCGATGACTTGGCCAACAATGCTTTTGACGATGGCGACAACAGTGCTCATTGGACTCTCCGGGCTACCTGTTCAGTTGGCTTCCATGCCTGGCCGGCGTTCGAGGCGGCGACTGATGGAATGTTTCAAATATGTTTTTGACGCTGATTTGCGTCAATTTTACGTCTATAATTTCTGGCTATTAAGTTTATGCCAAACTATTGACCTTCTGGCTGCCATCCTAAACAATCGCCAAGGTAATGTCACATTGATATTTGGCCAGCAAAGCCCTTTCTTTCGTATTAATCGCACTGCCTATTCGGAAGCTTCCTACATACAAGATCAGGGTTTGCCATTTTCCAAGGCAGGCACGGCTTCGGCTGTGATTTGGGACAACAGCTCTCTCGGGAACCAGTAAAAATGCGTGCGTCACTGTTCACCGCTCTTCCTTTCGCTCTCGCCGCCACATTCGTTCAAGCACAAACCTTGCCCGAAGCCATGCAGAAGGCCCTTGAGGTCCATCCGGAAATCCAGGCTGGCGTGAACGCCCGCACGGCTGCGGACTATCAGCTGCGCGCTGCCCAGGGCGGCTATTTGCCGCGGGTCGACGTGACCGCCGGTTACGGTCGCGAGGGCACCGACAGCCCAAGCACCCGCAACCGCTGGGAGACCCTCAACCGTGGCGAGTCGGCCATCCGCCTGCGGCAGATGGTCTTCGACGGCTTCGCCACCTCCAGCGAGGTCGGCCGTCAACAGGCCACCGTCAACGCCCGCGCCTACTCCCTGCTGGGGACCTCCGAGCGCACCGCGCTGACCGTCGCCCAGGTCTACCTGGACGTGCTGTCGCGCCGCGAGATGGTGCGCCTGGCCGAAGACAACCTGCGCAACCACGAGCGCATCCTCGACCAGATCAAGCTGCGCACCAGCCGCGGCGTCGGCCGCCTGGCCGACCTCGACCAGGCCGAGGCGCGCCTGGCCCAAGCCCGCAACAACCTGATCACCGAGCAGACCAACCTGGCCGATGCCAACACCAACTACCTGAGCGTCGTCGGACAAATGCCCGACGAGTTAAGCACGCCCGCGCCATTTGTCGACCTGCTGCCGGCCACCCTCGACGAGGCCCGCCACCAGCTGGTCGAGCAAAGTCCGATCCTGCGCTCGGCCGAGTCGGACATCGCCGCCGCCGAGAAGCAATACGAAGCGGCGAAGTCTACGTTCTATCCACGTTTCGATGCCGAACTCGGACGAACGGCCGACAACAACCTCGACGGCGCCGTCGGCCACAACAACGAATGGCAGGCCATGCTGCGCATGAACTTCAATTTGTACGCCGGTGGCAGCAACAAGGCCGACCTGGAATCGAAGTCGTACCTGGCCAACCAGGCACTGGACATTCGCAACAACGCCTTGCGCCAGCTCAATGAGGAGTTAGGCTTGGCATGGAATGCTCTGGAGAACGCCAACGCCCAGGTGCCGATCGCCCAGCAGTACGTCGATCACAGCAACCGTGTGCGCAGCGCTTACCAGCAGCAGTTCGGCCTGGGCGAGCGAACCCTGCTCGACCTGCTCGACAGCGAGAATGAAACCTTCACCGCCCAGCGCCGTCTGGTAGAGGTGAAAAACACGCAAATGTTTACTCAGTATCGAATCAAGGCGACCATTGGTCAGCTGCTCAAGAGCCAGGGTGTCGTAGCACCGATGGCGTCCGTTGTGCAGAACGACCTGAAACCCAAGGTGAACCTGCCAGGCATGAACTGAAAGGCGCCTTGAACCTACCCCGCAAGGATGAAGAGAGCGCCGCGTGGAATCCGAAGTCAGTCGAGTCCAACTCAGCCACGATCCACGCAGTCAGCATGACGACCCGCTGCTGGACAGCCTGCTGACCCTGTGTGTCCTGCACCAGAAGCCCGCCAGCCGGGCCATGCTGACCACCGGGCTGCCCTTGCCCTCGCAGCGCCTGACCCCCGAGCTGCTGCCCCGTGCAGCCGCCCGTGCCGGGCTGCAGGGGCGCCTGCTGCAGCGCAAGCTCGAGCAGATCCCCAGCATCGCCATGCCGGCGATGCTGCTGCTCAAGGAAGGCCGTTGCGCCGTCCTGCTCGGCTGGGAGAACGAAGACACCGCGCGCCTGCTGCTCAGCGAGAGCGACGGTGGCGAGGTGCATGTCACCCGTGAGGCGCTGCAGGGCGACTACAGCGGCAAGGTGTTCTTCGCCCAGCCGCAGCACAAGTTCGACGTCAACCACGGCAACCTGATCCCGCGCGCGCGCTCGTGGTTCCGCGACACCCTGCTGCGTAGCAAGTGGCTGTACATCGATGCCATCGCCGCCAGTCTGGTGATCAACCTGATTGCCCTGGCCGCGCCGTTGTTCGTGATGAACGTGTACGACCGCGTGGTGCCCAACCAGGCCACCTCGACCTTGTGGGTGCTGGCCATCGGCATTGCCGGTGCCTATGTCTTCGACCTGATTCTCAAAGGCTTGCGCAGCCTGTGCCTGGACCTGGCCGGCAAGAAGACCGACCTGATCATCTCGGCGACGCTGTTCGAGCGCATCGTCGGGATGTCGATGAAGTACCGCCCGGCACGGGTCGGCAGCTTCGCCCAGAACATCCACGAGTTCCAGGGCCTGCGCGACTTCCTCGCCTCGCTGACCCTGACCAGTCTGATCGACCTGCCGTTCACCTTCCTGATCCTCATGGTCATCGCCATCATTGGTGGGCACCTGGTGTGGATTCCGATCCTGGCCTTCCCGTTGGCGCTGGGCATCGGCTATGCCCTGCAGAAGCCGTTGATGGCAACCATGGAGCGCACCATGGCCCTGGCCTCCGAGCGCCAGTCGAGCCTGATCGAGACCCTCGCCGGGCTGGATGCGGTCAAGGTCAACAACGCCGAGAGCGAGCGCCAGTACATGTGGGAGCAGACCCTCGGCACCCTGAGCCGCCTGGAGCTGCGGGTGAAGGTACTGTCGGGCCTGGCCATGAACATCACCGCGCTGATCCAGCAACTGGCCGGTGTGGCGATGATCTGCGTGGGTGTGTACCTGATCATCGACGGCAACCTCAGCATGGGCGGCCTGGTGGCCTGCTACATGCTCAGCGGTCGCGCCCTTGGCCCGCTGGGCTCGCTGAACGGCCTGCTGGCCCGCTACCAGCAAGCCAAGGTGACCATGGTCGCCACCGACCAGATGATGGAACTGCCCCAGGAGCGCAACTTCGAAGAGCGCCCACTGAGCCGCCAGGTGCTGCAGGGCGCCATCGAGTTCCGTGGGGTCGAGTTCACCTACCCGAATCAGCAGAACCAGGCGCTCAAGGGCATCAACCTGAACATTCGCCCGGGCGAGAAGATCGGCATCATCGGCCGCAGCGGCTCGGGCAAGAGTTCCCTGGCCAAGCTGATCGTGGGCCTGTACGAACCGGACAACGGCTCGCTGCTGGTCGATGGTGTGGACATCCGCCAGATCGACGTCAGCGAACTGCGCCACAACATCGGCTACGTGCCCCAGGACATCCAGCTGCTGGCCGGCACCCTGCGCGACAACCTGGTGAGCGGTGCCCGCTACATCGAGGACGAACTGATTCTCCAGGCTGCGGAACTGGCCGGCGTGCATGAGTTCGCCCGGCTGCACCCCGACGGCTACGAGCTGCAGGTCGGCGAGCGTGGCCAGAACCTCTCCGGCGGTCAGCGGCAGAATGTCGCCCTGGGCCGCGCGCTGCTACTCAACCCGCAGATCCTGCTGCTCGACGAGCCCACCAGCGCCATGGACAACACCGGCGAGGAGCGTCTCAAGCAGCGCCTGGCCGCGGTGATCGAGAACAAGACCGTGCTGCTGGTCACCCACCGGGCTTCGTTGCTGTCGCTGGTGGACCGGTTGATCGTCATCGATCGTGGACAGATTGTCGCGGATGGCCCGAAAGCCGCCGTCATGGATGCGCTGAAGAAGGGGCAGATCAGTGTTGCATAAGCTGGATATCGGGCGTTTCAAGGACAACCTGCGCCGCTACTTCAAGGGCTCCGAGTCGCTGGCCGGCCAGCCGCTACCCGAGGTCAACAAGGCGTTGATCGAGGACGCGCCACGGGTGGTGCGCCTGACCATCTGGGGCGTGATCGCGTTCTTCCTGTTCCTGATCATCTGGGCCAGTGTCGCGCCCATCGACGAGGTGACGCGCGGGGAGGGCAAGGCCATCCCGTCGTCCAAGGTGCAGAAAATCCAGAACCTCGAGGGCGGCATCGTCGCCGAAATCTTCGCCAAGGAAGGGGAGATCGTCGAGGTCGGCCAGCCGCTGCTGCGCCTGGACGAAACCCGCTTCGCCTCCAACGTCGACGAGACCGAGGCTTCGCGCCTGGCCATGGCCTTGCGCGTGCAGCGCCTGACGGCCGAGGTCGAGGACAAGCCGCTGCAGATCGACGAAGAACTGCGCAAGGCCGCGCCAAGCCAGGCCGCCAACGAACAGTCGCTGTACCAGAGCCGTCGCCAGCAACTGCAGGACGAGCTTGGCGGCCTGCAGCAGCAACTGGTGCAGAAGCAGCAGGAGCTGCGCGAGTTCAACTCCAAGCGCGCCCAGTACGCCAACAGCCTGCAGTTGCTGCGCCAGGAAATCGCGATGTCCGAGCCGCTGGTGGCCCAGGGCGCGATCTCCCAGGTCGAGGTGCTGCGCCTGCGTCGCGCCGAGGTCGAGAACCGTGGCCAGATGGACTCCACCGCCCTGGCCATCCCCCGTGCCGAGGCGGCGATCAAGGAAGTCGAGAGCAAGATCGAGGAGACCCGCGGCAAATTCCGCAGCGAGGCGCTGACCCAGCTCAACGAGGCCCGCACCGAGCTGAACAAGGCCACCGCCACCAGCAAGGCGCTGGACGACCGCGTGCACCGCACCATGGTCACCTCGCCGGTGCGCGGCATCGTCAAGCAACTGCTGGTCAACACCATCGGCGGGGTGATCCAGCCGGGCAGCGACATCATCGAGATCGTGCCGCTGGACGACACCCTGGTGGTAGAGGCGAAGATCCTGCCCAAGGACATCGCCTTCCTGCACCCGGGCCAGGAAGCCACGGTCAAGTTCACCGCCTATGACTACACCATCTACGGCGGCATGAAGGCCAAGCTCGAGCAGATCGGTGCCGACACCATCACCGACGAAGACAAGAAGACCACCTACTACCTGATCAAGCTGCGTACCGACAAGAGCCACCTGGGCACGGACGAGAAGCCGCTGCTGATCATCCCGGGGATGGTGGCGACAGTGGATATCATGACCGGCAAGAAGACCATCATGAGCTATCTGCTCAAGCCGATCATCAAGGCCCGCAGCGAGGCGCTTCGCGAGCGCTGATCGATCTTGTGGGAGCGGCCTCGGTAAGGCCGCTCCTTCATATGGATATGTCGTAAAGGTATTTAAAATCCTGTTCTTATGACTTTATAGTCACCCCACTGCGTACCCGCCGACCAATCGGCGCGCCGCACGACTCGAACCCACACGGGCAATCCCCGTGCGTTTCCGATCGTTGCGCGCCCTGAAGTCGCGCACTGCGTGGGAGTGAACAATGCCAGCCGCCTCGAACGCCTTGTTGACCATCGACAGCGCCCTGCCGCAAACCTTCGACATCCGTCCGTTCCCCGGCGCCGTCGGTGCCGAGATCATCGGCCTCGACCTGGCCCGTGCGGTCAATGCCGAGGATTTCACCCGTATTCACCGCGCCCACCTGGACCATCACGTCCTGGTGTTTCGCGACCAGCGCATTACCCCCGAACAGCAGATCGCCTTCAGCCGCCGTTTCGGCGAGCTGCAGATCCATGTGCTCAAGCAGTTCCTGCTCGCCGGCCATCCCGAGATCCTGATCGTTTCCAATATCGTCGAGGACGGCCGCAACGTCGGCCTGGGCGATGCCGGCAAGTTCTGGCATTCGGACCTGTCGTACAAGGAGCTGCCGAGCCTGGGCTCGATGCTGCACGCCCAGGAGCTGCCCAGCGAAGGCGGTGACACCTTGTTCGCCGACATGCACAAGGCCTGGGACGCGCTGCCCGAGGCCCTGCGTCGGGTCGTCGAGGGCCGCAGCGCCGCCCACTCCTACACCGCCCGTTACGCCGAGACCAAGTTTGAAGGCAACTGGCGCCCGACGCTGACCGCCGAGCAACTGGCCCAGGTCCAGGAGGTTATCCATCCGGTGGTGCGTACCCACCCGGAAAACGGCCGCAAGGCGCTGTTCGTCAGCGAAGGCTTCACCACCCGCATCGTCGGCCTGCCGGATGACGAAAGCCGCGACGTGCTGCAACAGCTGTACGCCTTGAGCGTGTTGGAGCAGAACATCTATCGCCACCAATGGCAGCCCCACGACCTGGTGTTCTGGGACAACCGCTCGCTGATCCACCTGGCCACCGGTTGCCCCGCGCACCTGCGCCGCAAGCTGTACCGCACCACCATCCAGGGCGATGCCCCGTTCTGACGACTGAGGAAACACATCATGCGCAAATCCATCAGCCGCCTGGCGGCAAGTATCGGCCTGGGCGCCAGCTTGGGTCTGGGCAGCCTGGCGGCGCCGACCGTGGCCCATGCCGAAGGGCAGATCCGCATCGCCGAACAGTTCGGCATCGTCTACCTGCTGCTCAATGTGGTGCGCGACCAGCAACTGATCGAGAAGCACGGCAAGGAGCAGGGCCTCGACATCAAGGTCGACTGGGCCCAGCTGTCCGGTGGCGCGGCGATCAACGACGCCTTGCTGTCCGGCTCGGTGGACATCGCCGGCGCCGGTGTCGGGCCGCTGCTCACGGTGTGGGATAGAACCCGCGGCCGGCAGAACGTCAAGGCCGTGGCCTCGCTGGGCAACTTCCCGTACTACCTGGTCAGCAGCAACCCCAATGTGAAGACCATCGCCGATATCTCCGACAAGGACCGTATCGCCGTTCCGGCGGTGGGCGTTTCGGTGCAGTCGCGCTTCCTGCAGTATGCCGCCGCCCGGCAGTGGGGCGACAAGGAGTACAACCGCCTCGACAAGTACACCCTGGCCGTGCCGCACCCGGACGCCACCGCGGCTTTGCTGGCCGGCGGCACCGAGCTCAACGGGCACTTCTCCAACCCTCCGTTCCAGGACCAGGTGCTGGCCAACAAGAACGTGCACGTGGTGCTCGACAGCTACGACCTGCTCGGCCCCAACTCACCGACCCTGCTGTTCGCCACCGAGAAATTCCGCAAGGACAACCCCAAGACCTACAAGGCCTTCGTCGACGCCCTGGCCGAGGCCGCCGACTATGCCCAGAAGGACAAGGCCGGCGCCGCCGACACCTACATCCGCTTGACCAAGGCCAAGATCGACCGCGAGGCGCTGATCAAGCTGATCGACAACCCGCAGTACGAATTCACCGTCACGCCGAAGAACACCTACAAGTTGGCCGAGTTCCTCTACCGGGTCGGCGCGATCAAGAACAAGCCTGAATCGTGGAAGGACTACTTCTTCCAGGATGAACGCCCGTTGCAGGGGAGCTGAACGCCGATGACCGCCCCATTGCCAGGCCACACGGCCAGCAACCTGAGCCGTGTCGCCACCCCACCGCTGCTGGCGGTGGACAACCTGAGCCTTGAATACCGCACCGCCCAGCGCGTGGTGCGGGCCACCCACCAGGTCAGTTTCGAGGTCGACCGCGCCGACCGTTTCGTCTTGCTCGGCCCGTCCGGCTGCGGCAAGTCCACCTTGCTCAAGGCCGTGGCCGGCTTCATCGAGCCACGGGAAGGGCAAATCCTGCTCCAGGGCCAGCCGGTGCGCGGCCCGGGGCCGGACCGCATCGTGGTGTTCCAGGAGTTCGACCAGTTGCCGCCGTGGAAGACGGTGAAGCAGAACGTGATGTTCCCGCTGCTGGTGTCCGGCCAGCTCAAGCGCGCCGAGGCCGAGGAGCGGGCGCTGCATTACCTCGAGAAAGTCGGCCTGGCCGCCTTCGCCGACGCCTACCCGCACACCCTGTCCGGTGGCATGAAGGCCCGCGTGGCCATCGCCCGGGCACTGGCCACGCAGCCGAAGATCCTGCTGATGGACGAGCCGTTCGCCGCCCTCGACGCCCTGACCCGGCGCAAGATGCAGGAAGAGCTGCTGCTGCTGTGGGAGGAGGTGCGCTTCACCCTGCTGTTCGTCACCCACTCCATCGAAGAGGCGCTGGTGGTGGGCAATCGCATCCTGCTGCTGTCGCCGCATCCCGGGCGGGTGCGGGCCGAGGTGCACAGCCACCAGTATGACCTCGGTAGCCTCGGCGCCAGCGATTTCCAGGCCAGTGCCCGGCGTATCCACCGGCTGTTGTTCGACGAGGCCGATGCCTCGACGCCAGCGGACGATCTGGGCTTCAACGATATCCGTATCGCCTACTGACGGGAGCCAGGGCATGACGACGACACCTGTACGCCAGGAATACGAAGTGCAGCTGCAACCCCTGCCGGGTGTGCCGCTGGAGCGCGAGCTGCCGCTGGTGCAACGCTTGTGGCAACAGGGCTGGCTGCGCAAGGCCGTGATCCTGGTACTGCTTGCGTTGGTCTGGGAGGCCGTTGCCGGCTATACCGGCAACGACCTGCTGCTGCCGAGCTTCCTGCAGACCGCCAGCGCGTTGTGGGACGGGCTGCTCAGCGGCGAGCTGCCGGCCAAGGTCGGCGTATCGCTGGTGGTGCTGCTCAAAGGCTATGTGCTGGGCATCGTCCTGGCCTTCGGCCTGACCAGCCTCGCCGTCTCGACGCAAGTGGGGCGCGATCTGCTGGGCACGCTGACCTCGATGTTCAACCCGCTGCCGGCCATCGCCCTGCTGCCGTTGGCCTTGCTCTGGTTCGGCCTGGGCGACAACAGCCTGATCTTCGTGCTGGTGCACTCGGTGCTGTGGGCGCTGGCGCTGAACACCTACGCGGGCTTCCTGGGCGTGTCCGAGACCCTGCGCATGGCCGGGCGCAACTACGGGCTGCGCGGCCTGCGCCTGGTGCTGCATATCCTGGTGCCGGCGGCGCTGCCGTCGATCCTGTCGGGGCTGAAGATCGGCTGGGCCTTCGCCTGGCGTACGCTGATCGCCGCCGAGCTGGTGTTCGGCGCCAGCAGCGGCAAGGGCGGGCTGGGTTGGTACATCTTCCAGAACCGCAACGAGCTGTATACCGACAAGGTGTTCGCCGGATTGGCGGTGGTAATTCTTATCGGCCTGCTGGTGGAGGGGCTGGTGTTCAACACCCTGGAGCGGCTGACCGTGCGGCGGTGGGGGATGCAGCGCTAGGGCTCGCGGAGCTCAATTCCGATACCGCGCCGCAGCGCTGTCCAGCGTCCGCGCAATCTCCTCGCGCAGCGCCTGCGGCGCTTCCACCACCAGCCCATCCCCCTGGCTCAGCAACCACCAGCGCAGGGGCCAGCCGTCCGCCACCGTCGCCCGCAGCCGGTGCCCCTGTTCCAGGGCAGTCAGTTGCATGTCGGCAGTCAACGGCGCTTCGCGCAGTCGGCGGGCCAGCAGGTCGCTGATCCATGCCTGCAACTCGACCCCTTCCCCTTGCCCTGGCTGCAGCGTATCGCCGCGCAGGTACCCCTGCAGGTCGAAATTCCCACGCAGCTCGCCACCGGCATTGGCCGACCAGTGCCAGCCGAACGGGATGCTCTTGTCGTTGCGCTCCAGCGGGAAGATCAGCGACAGCTCGTTGAGGTCGCGCTCGACCGTGCGCTTGCTGACGGTGAAGCCCACGTCACGCAGGCGCCACACCAGTTCGGCACTGGTGATCCCGGGGGAGCGGCTGGGCAATTGACGGAGCAAGGCCCATTGGCGGCTGAGGGTGGCGCGGGTGGTGGCGAACGGCAAAAGGAAACGTCCTTGTCTAGGCTTGCCGGCATAGGATGGCGGCACGGGTAGGGCATGGCAATTGGCCACAGCGTGCTCAGATCAAGGAAGATGCAATTGGTTGCCTGGGATCAATTCGTTCGCGACAGGTTTTGTCGTGGCATCGCGCAGAATCACGCCTCACCACAGTGGAGGTTGGAGCTGTGGGTCGTTCAATGAGGATGAACATGTCTGCCGCCAGCAATATCCATTCGCTGCTCGCCCGGCTTCTCCCCGAGCGGATCGTCCCGGCCCCGGCACGCCCCGGACAGCGCCACAGGCTGTTCGCCGGGGTCGGCATGCCCAGCCAGCAGGCCTTGAGCGGCGAGCGTTTCGGCCTGGCCGATCGGCTGGACGAGGCGGTCGACCTGCAGGCGGTCTACCACGACCTGTGCCGCCAGGCTTTGCTGGGCAATGTCGCGGCGCTCAATGACCTGGGCTGGATCTGGCTCAACGGCAAGTACTGGCGCGGCGACACCGTGCTGGCCGGCCACCTGTTGCGCATGGCCGCGCTGCA